>NZ_CBAICG010000017.1:0-67541 GCF_964715405.1 Solirhodobacter sp.
GCATGAGCACGAGTCCGTCCGAAAACCAGCTTGCCGCCATGACGGCGGCTGCGAAAGCCCGAAACCGGAGCACTTTGCCCGAACGCAGCCTCACCGCAACGATCAGGCAGCCAAATCGGCGCAGCCGAAGCGCTTGATCAGACGTTCCAAGAATACGGAACCCCTGTCCTGAGAGGCGAGTTGAGCCGAAAGATTC
This sequence comes from Solirhodobacter sp., assembly GCF_964715405.1. NCBI lineage: Bacteria > Pseudomonadati > Pseudomonadota > Alphaproteobacteria > Rhodobacterales > Paracoccaceae > Solirhodobacter > Solirhodobacter sp. The sequence goes on from NZ_CBAICG010000017.1 coordinate 197, forward strand.
CGGGCGCGGTGCTATTGGTCAACCTGAACAAGACCTATGAAAGCGCAAAACAAAATTCTGGCTTGCTGGAGCAGTATACCCTGGGGGATTGGGATGTGTCGCGGGGGCTTGCTGAGCAAGTGCGGCTCGTGATTGGCGTCCATCGCAATGTGATGGAGTCGTTCTATCGAATGCGTCTGGACAAGGATGGGAAGGCCATCTTGATTGAGATTCCGCCGACAGCGAAGCGTAAGCATCGGCGTTTCCGTTGGGAAGGAGATGATGTAAGCGGCTTGTTCAAAGAATTTCGTGAACGGTCACTGCGGTCCGACGACGGCGCCAAGCAGCTAAGCAAAATGCCATCTGGTGCAGGTCGGCGGTTCCTCCCCGCGGTCATATGACACCAACACTCAATCCGTCACGTCGATTGACATGAATTGACTCGGTCCGCCCCCTACTTGCCCGCATCCTCGAACCCCGGCGTGCCGCGCAGTTCGGGGTGGCGGTCAAGGTAGGCGGCGCGCAGCCCTTCCGACATGCGGCGGGAGCCGTCGTGGCTCCAGCCCGGCGGGGCCACGCAATACATCAGCCGCTGGCGCAGGGTCAGGCCGGGTTGCGTCGCGTCGTTCCAGATGCCGATCCATTCGTGGAACGCCACCCGCAGCGGGTTGAACGTGCCGAGGTTGTGCACAAGGCCGTATTCCGGCTTGTCGTCGGCCTGTTCCTCCACGAACGTGCCGAAAAGCTTGTCCCACACGATGAAGACGCCGGCGTAGTTCTTGTCGAGGTAACGCGGGTTGCGGCCGTGGTGAACGCGGTGGTGGCTGGGGGTGTTCATCGCCGCCTCGACCCATCCGGGCAGCTTGCCGATCGCCTCGGTGTGGATCCAGAACTGGTAAAGCAGGTTCAGCCCGCCGACGAACAGCACCATCGCGGGATGGAAGCCCAGCAGGATCAGCGGGGCGGAAAGCACCATCATGAAGGTGAAAGGCCCCGTCCAGGTCTGCCGCAGCGCGGTGGTCAGGTTGTAGTGCTGGCTGGAGTGGTGGTTGACGTGGCTGGCCCAGACCCAGCGGCTGCGGTGGCCAAGGCGGTGCACCCAGTAGTAGCGCAGATCGTCCAGCACGAAGCACAGCGCCAGCACCGGCCACGAGGTGCCAAGGTCGAACGGTGTCACCTTCCACAGCAGCAGGTAGAACCCCCAGGTCAGGAACCCCAGCGCGATGCCCGAGGCGACGTTGCCCGCCCCCATCAAGAGCGAGGTCAGCGCGTCGCGGGTCTCGTAGCGGCCGCCGCGATGGGTCCAGGCGATCCAGCCGAATTCCAGCAGGATCAGCAGGATGAAGCCCGGCACGGCAAGCTGGACGACATCGGGGTAGTGCAGGCCGGTCATCGGGACACTCCTGTCAGGCGGGCACGCCACAGCGCGCGTTCCTCGGGTGAAAGGCGAAGGCGGACGGCGGGGGCGGTGAAGCTGCCGATCCGAAGGATCAGGCCATCGGGGCGGTCGGTGACCTCGACCCGGTCGATCTGCTGCGCCGTGGTATCGGCGCCGAAGGACCACAACAGGCCCCGGCCCCGCGCGGTCTCGACCAGCGCGGCGCGGCGGTTGGCGCCGATCAGGACGGCGCGGACATCGTCATCGGGGCAATGGCGCTGCCACTCGCGCCGGGCAGTCGCCTCGCTGTCGATCTCGAACGGACGGGAATGGCCGGTCAGGTGCAACAGCACCGCGATGCCCCCAATCCCCGCGATGACCAGCAGCACCAAGAGCCCAAGCGGCATGCGTTCCTCCGTCCCCGGCGCCGAGGATGGCGCGGGGACGGGGGGGCCTGTCAACGGCGCCGTTGCGTCAAGCGCCTAAAGCACGCCGTTCATCTTGGCCTGATGCGTGGCGAGCACGTCCATCAGCGTCGGCGAGAGGCAGTCGTAGGGCTCCAGCCCGATTTCCTTCAACCGCCCGCGCACCATCGGCATCAGGTCGGGCGGCGTGCCGGATTCGATGACGGAGGAAACGAAGGCCGCGAACTCGGGCGACGCCCAGCCGGACTCGTGCGACAGTTCGGTGTGGATGAAATCCAGCCCGTAAAAGGCGTGGCCGGTGTTCTCGATCCGCCCGAACAGGTGCACGCCGCAGCCGGTGCAGGCATGGCGCTGGATCGTGGCCTTCTCGTCGACGACCTTCAGCTTGTTGCCGTTCGCGGTGACGTGGACCTTGTCGCGCGGCACCACCGCAACGACCGAGAAGATCGCGCCGCGCGGTTTCCAGCACTTGGTGCAACCGCAGGCGTGGTTGTGGGCGCATTGGCTGTCGACCCGCACGGTGACGGGGTCACTGGCGCAATGGCACGTCAGCGTGCCGCCGCTGAAATTGGCGCGACCCGGCGCGATGCCGTGGTCGATGGCGGGATGAAGGTGAATATGGCTATGGCTCAAGACGGTTCCTCCCTGCGTGAACGCATGGCGCCAGTGCCGCGCTGCGACCGCACCCTGTCAAGCGGAATTCGCCGCGCGCCGGTCTCAGTCGCCCCGGTCTCAGCCGCCCCGGTCTCAGCCGCCTGCCATCATCGCGGTCAGGATCGCCTTGGCGCTGTCGCTGTTCCAGTCGGCCTCGCCGATCAGACGCGCGACCTCCTGCCCCTCGGGGTTCAGGATCAGCGTGACCGGCAGGCCCATGATGCCGATCGACCGGGCCAGGGCGGCGTCGGGGTCCAGCCGCAGCGGCAGATGGGTCACGTCATCCTCGGCAAAGAACTTCTGAACCCCGGTCACCGTGTTGCGCATGGTCGCGACCGGTACGACGGCAAGGCGGTCGCCGCCCATGGTCGCCTGAAGCTGGTCGAGCGTGGTCATCTCCTTGCGGCAGGGTGCGCACCAGGTGGCCCAGAAGTTCAGCACGACGTATTTGCCCGCGTAGTCGCCGAGGTGATGCACGGCGCCGGTTTCGTCGGTGATCGGCAGGTCGGGCAGCGCCTTGGGTGCCTCGGCAAAGTTCAGTTTTTCCATGTCGCCGTCGCGCAGCGCCTGCAGCGATGCGGTATCGGCCACGGCGGCATTTGCGCCAAGCGCAAGGGCCGCGTAGAAGACGGCGGAAGCAAGATGACGCATTTCCCCTCCGGAAGGGCCAGACGATGAGCGACCGACCCGCGAACGACACCAAGACCGCGAACACCATGTGGGGCGGGCGCTTCGCCGCGGGCCCCGACGCGATCATGGAGGCGATCAACGCCTCGATCGGGTTCGACCAGCGGCTGCACGCCCAGGACATCCGGGGTTCGCGCGCCCATGCCGCGATGCTGGCGGCGCAGGGCATCATTGCTTCTAGTGACGCGAAAGCGATCCGGGAAGGGCTTCTCACGGTGTTGTCAGAGATCGAGGCCGGGGATTTCCCGTTTTCGACCGCGCTGGAAGACATTCACATGAACGTCGAGGCGCGGCTGAAAGAGGTGATCGGCGATGCCGCCGGGCGGCTGCACACCGCGCGCAGCCGCAACGACCAGGTGGCGACCGATTTCCGGCTCTGGGTGCGCGATCAGACCGATGCCGCCATCGCCGGGATCGAAGCGTTGCAGCGCGCGTTTCTGGAACAGGCGGCGGCGGGGGCCGACTGGGTGATGCCGGGCTTCACCCACCTGCAAACCGCGCAGCCGGTGACCTGGGGCCACCACATGATGGCCTATGTCGAGATGCTGGGCCGCGATGCCAGCCGCTTTCGCGACGCCCGCGCCCGGATGAACGAATGCCCGCTGGGGGCGGCGGCGCTGGCGGGAACCTCGTTCCCGATCGACCGGCACATGACGGCGCAGGCGCTGGGGTTCGACCGGCCGATGGCGAATTCGCTCGACGCGGTGGCGGATCGCGACTTCGCGCTGGAGTTCCTGAGTGCGGCCAGCATCTGCGCCATGCACCTGAGCCGGTTCGCCGAGGAACTGGTGATCTGGTCCTCGGCCCAGTTCCGCTTTGTGCGGCTGTCGGACCGCTTCTCCACCGGATCGTCGATCATGCCGCAGAAGCGCAACCCCGATGCGGCGGAACTGCTGCGCGCCAAGATCGGGCGAATTCTGGGGGCGATGGTGGCGCTGTTCACCGTGATGAAGGGGCTACCCTTGGCCTATTCCAAGGACATGCAGGAAGACAAGGAACAGGTCTTCGACGCCGCCGACACGCTGATGCTCAGCCTCGCCGCGATGACCGGGATGGTGCAGGACATGGCGGCGCAGGTGCCCGCGCTGAAGGCGGCGGCGGGCGCGGGCTTTTCCACCGCGACCGATCTGGCCGACTGGCTGGTGCGCGCGCTGGACCTGCCGTTCCGCGAGGCGCATCACGTTACCGGGGCGCTGGTGGCGCTGGCCGAGCGGAAGGGCTGCGATCTGCCCGACCTGACGCTGGCCGAGATGCAGACCGGCCACGCGGGCATCACGCAAGAGGTGTATTCCGTGCTGGGGGTCGAGAATTCGGTGGCCAGCCGCACCTCTTACGGCGGCACCGCGCCCGATCAGGTGCGCGCGCAGGTCGCCCGCTGGAAGGAGCGGCTGGCATGAGGGGCGCACTCATCCTCGCGCTGCTGGCCCTGACGGCCTGCGGCATCGACGGGCGCCCCAAGGCGGCCGACGGCACCACGCCAAGCGCCGCGGTGACGATCAGCGGCACGGCGCAGGTGGCGGTGGCGGGCAAGCTTTAGCGCCCCCGCAGGCTTGCCGATTGCAAAGGCACGGTGTTCTGGATAGAGGCGAAATCATGGACCATTTCCTGTATCGCAACGGCGCGCTGCACGCCGAGGATGTGCCGGTCGCCGAGATCGCGGCGAGCGTGGGCACCCCGTTCTACTGCTATTCGGCGGCCACCCTGACGCGGCACTTCAAGCTGTTTCAGGAGGCGCTGTCGCCGCTGCCGCATCTGGTGTGCTTTGCCATCAAATCGCTGTCGAACGTCGCGGTGCTGAAGCTGCTGGGCGATCTGGGGGCCGGGATGGATGTCGTCTCGGCCGGGGAATACCTGCGCGCCAAGGCGGCGGGTGTGCCGGGCGACCGGATCGTGTTTTCCGGCGTCGGCAAGACCCGCGCCGAGATGCAACTGGCCCTGGAAGGCGGCATCCGCCAGTTCAACGTGGAAAGCGAGCCGGAACTGCGCGCGCTGTCCGAGGTGGCAACGGCGATGGGCGTGGTCGCGCCGATCACCATCCGGGTGAACCCCGACGTGGACGCCAAGACCCACGCCAAGATCGCGACCGGCAAGAAGGAAAACAAGTTCGGCATCCCGATCACCCGCGCGTCCGAGGTCTATGCCGAAGCCGCGCGGCTGCCGGGGCTGAAGGTCGTCGGCATCGATGTGCACATCGGCAGCCAGTTGACCGAACTGGAACCGTTCGAGCAGGCCTTCACCAAGGTCGCCGACCTGACCCGGCGGCTGCGCGCCGAGGGGCATGACATCCGGCGGCTGGACCTCGGCGGCGGCCTTGGCATCCCCTATACGCGCGGCAACGAGGCCCCGCCTCTGCCCGCGCAGTATGGCGCGATGATCAAGCGTACCGTCGGCGATCTGGGCTGCGAGATCGAGATCGAGCCGGGGCGGCTGATTTCGGGCAACGCGGGCATTCTGGTCAGCCGGGTGATCTATGTGAAATCGGGCGAGGAGCGCGAGTTCCTGATCGTCGATGCCGCGATGAACGATCTGGTGCGGCCCTCGATGTATGATGCGCACCACGACATCGTGCCGGTCATCGAACCCGCGCCGGGGCTGGAGACGCAGACCTATGACGTGGTCGGCCCGGTCTGCGAAACCGGCGACACCTTCGCCAGGGCGCGCCCGATGGCGCCGCTGGCGGCGGGCGACCTGATCGCCTTCCGCTCGGCCGGGGCCTATGGCGCGGTGATGGCGTCGGAATACAATTCCCGCCCCCTGGTGCCCGAAGTTCTGGTGAGCGGCGATCACTTCGCTGTAATTCGCGCGCGACCGTCCTATATCGACATCGTGAACCGCGATACCGTTCCGGAATGGCTCTGACGCGCCTGACCCGCGCGCCACGGCCGGAAAGGAAGAATGAGCGATAGCAACCGGATACCCGAGGCGGCGATGGCGCCCTTGCGCTGGCCGCTTCGGCTGACCCGTCTGGGCCTGTTGGCCGAACGCCTGACACAGGCGTTCTGGCTGGTCTGGAGCCTTTGCCTGCTGCTGATCGCCGCGATCACCTTCGGCCTGCTGGACCAGTTGCCGATCGAGATTGCTTGGGCCGGGCTGATGTTCGGGCTGGGCGGCATCCTCTGGGGCCTCGTCACCGGCATCCGCAGCTTTCACTGGCCGACGCCGGACGACGCCATCCAGCGGCTGGACGCGACGCTGCCGGGGCGGCCGCTGGCAGCACTGTCGGATACGCAGGCGATCGGCGCCACCGATGCCGCCTCGGTCGAGGTCTGGCGCGTGCATCTGGCGCGGATGGCGGCCCGTGCCGCCGCCGCCCGGCCCGTCGAGCCGGACCTGAAGCTGGCGCGCCGTGACCCCTTCGCGCTGCGCTATGTCGCGCTTCTGGCCTTCGTGCTGGCGGCGGGGTTCGGATCAGCCTGGCGGCTGACGGCCGTCACGCCGCAGCCGAGCGGCGGCGCCGTGGCGGCGGGCCCGACCTGGGAGGGTTGGGTGCAGCCGCCGCCCTATACCGGCAAGCCGTCGCTTTACCTCAATGACATCCCCAAGGGCGGCTTCAGCGTGCCCGCAGGCAGCAAGGTCACGCTGCGGCTTTACGGTGCGGTCGGCGCGCTGACTGTGGCCGAGACGGTTTCCGGCCGCACCGGCCTTGTCGGCAGCGCCGCGGCGGCGGATCAGGATTTCACCGTCGCGCGGTCGGGCAAGCTGGCCATCGACGGGCCGGGCGGTCGCGACTGGACGGTGACGGTGGTTCCCGACCAGCCGCCCACCGTGTCCACCGTCAGCCCGCCCGAACGCAAGGCCAGCGGCGAGATGCAACTGCCGTTCCACGCGACCGATGATTTCGGCGTGGTCAAGGGCACGGCGACCATCACGCTGAACCTTGCCGCGATCGACCGCCGCTATGGCCTGGTCACCGATCCCGCGCCGCGCCCGCCGATCGTGCTGGATCTGCCGATGCCGGTGACCGGATCGCGGGCGGACTTCACCCAGATGCTGGTCGATGACCTGTCGAAGGACGCCTGGGCCAACCTGCCGGTGCAGATCACGCTGACGGTGCAGGACGCCGCCGGGCAGACCGGCAGCGCGGCGACACTGTCAACCGACCTGCCGGGGCGGCGCTTTTTCGACCCGCTGGCCGCCGCGGTGATCGAGATGCGGCGCGACCTTCTGTGGTCGACCGCCGATGCGCCGCGAACCGACGAGATTTTGCGCGCCATCACCTACCGGCCCGAGGGGTTCATCAAGAACCAGCGCGCCTACCTTCTGCTGCGCGTGGCGATGCAGCGGCTGGAGACGGGGATCGAGCAGGGCCTGACCCCCGCCCTGCGCGACGAGGTGGCCGAGGCGCTGTGGCAGGTGGCCTTGCAGGTCGAGGACGGCACCCTGTCGGACGCGCTGGAAACGCTGCGGCAGGCGCAAGACAAGCTGTCCGAGGCGATCCGGCGCGGCGCCAGCAAGGACGAGATCGCCAAGCTGATGGACGACATGAACAAGGCGTTGCAGAATTATGTGGCGAAACTGGCCCAGCAGCAGGACGGCAAGGATCAGCAGAGCTCGGAAAACCAGCAGGGCCAGCCGATCACCGGCGACCAGATGCAGCAGATGCTGGACCGCTTGCAGCAACTGATGGAACAGGGTCGCATGGCCGAGGCGCAGCAACTGCTCGACCGGCTGCGGCAACTGACCGAGAACATGCGCGTCACCCAGGGTGAAGGCGGGATGCAGGTGCCCGGCGGCAAGGCGATGAAGGGCCTGTCGGACACGCTGCGCCAGCAACAGAACCTGTCGGACAACACGTTCCAGGACTTGCAGCGCCAGTTCCGCCAGCCCGGACAGGGCAGCGACGGCCAGCAGCCGCAGGACGGCCAGACCGGGCAGGACCAGGGGGCGGGCGGCCAGCAACCGGGCGGCACCGATCAGGCGGGCCAGGGCCAGACCGGGCAAGGCGCGCAGGGCGACGGCCAGCCCGGTCAGAGCCTTGCCGACCGCCAGCAGGCGCTGCGCAATCAACTGGACCAGCAGTCGCAGGGCGCCCTGCCGGGCGACGGCACCGCCGATGGCAAGGCCGCGCGCGACGCGCTGGGGCAGGCCGGGCGCGCGATGGACCAAGCCGAACAGGCGCTGCGCCACGGCAACAACGCGGGCGCGCTCGACAGCCAGGCCGAGGCGATGGACGCGCTGCGGCAGGGCCTGCACAACATGGATCAGGCGATGAACAAGGGCCCGGCCAGCACGGCGGGCCAGCAGGGCCAGGCCGACGACACCGCCGGCCCCAAGGGGCAAAGCGACCCTCTGGGCCGCCAGATCGGGGAGGCGGGCGCGCTGGGAACGTCAGAGAACCTGCTGCAGGGCGAGGATGTCTATCGCCGGGCGCGCGAGATTCTGGACGAAATCCGCAAGCGGTCCGGCGATCAGAGCCGCCCGGCGATCGAACGCGACTACCTCAAGCGGCTTCTGAACCTGTTCTGAGCGCTCGGCTCAGCCGTGCCCGTGTCAGCCGTGCCCGTGGATCAGTGAAACCGCCGAGGTGAACAGCCGGTCGAGCAGGGTGCGGACGCCATCCATCCCGGCAACCAGCAGGCTCAGCACAGGCGCCAAGGTCGGCACCCGCGCCGCGATCGTCGGCGCCATGACGTAGATCACCACCAGCGCCAGCGCGATCAGCACGACGGTGCGGAAGCCCAGCCGGAAACCGCGGCGCTGCTCGGTGGCCAACTCGGCCTCGACGGGCGTCGCGGCGCGACCTCGTTCGGTCGTTGCGCGCAGGGTCGAGTTGATCTGTTCGATGTCGGGCAGAAGCCCGCGCCGTGCGCTGCGGGGCGGCGCGACCTGCTCGGCGTCGTCATCCTCTCCCTCGGCGAGGGGCAGCGGCGGCGCGGCACGCTCCCGCAGGGGTTGCGGCTCGGACGGCTGGGGCGCGCGGGGCGCCGCGCGACCGGGGCTGACCAGACCAAGCTCCGGCTGGGTCTCGATCGCGCCACGCTCGGAGTCGCGCGCGCGCTTTTCGCGCTCGGCCTCTTCGCGCAGGACGGCCTGCACGTTTTCGTCAAGCACTTGCCGACGCGGCTCGACACGCGGCGGCGCGACAGGCACGACTGGCGCGACCGGCTGGACGGGTGCCGGAGCCGGGGCCGGAATGATCGGCGGCGGTTCGCGCGGGAGGGTCGGCGCCGAAGGCGCGGCTGCGGGCGGCTCCGGCAGGGCTGCGGGCTTGGGCGCGCCATCGCCGAACGTGGCGGCCTCGTCCTCCATCGCTTCCTCGACATGCGGCGCAAGCTGAAACCAAGTATGCCCGCAATTCGAGCACTGGACATCGCGCCCGGCGTCTGGAATGGCGCGGTCGTCAACCTCGTACTGGGCGTCACAATTCGGGCAAGTCAGCCGCATCTGGTCCCCTCATCCGGTTCGGGCGCTCCCGAAAGTGCCATCCCCTCGGCATGTTGTAGCAAGACCGGTGGTCTTATCCAAGTGTTTGTGGCACCGAACCGCATCTGGTCGGCGCGCCGATTGCAACCCCGCGCTGCCTGCGCGAAACTGCGCGGGTCAGGATTCGGAGAGCCGCGTGATCGAGTTCCAGAATGTCGCCTACAACTACGGCGGCGGCGAGTTGTTGACCGATATCAGCCTGCGCCTGCCGCCGGGCTCGTTCCACTTTCTCACCGGCCCCTCGGGCGCGGGCAAGTCGACGTTCCTCAAGCTCTGCTATGGCGAGTTGCACCCGACGGCGGGCCGCGTCACCATCGACGCGCGCGACATGCGCGGCCTGTCACGCGACGATGTGGCCGCGGTGCGACGCCGGATCGGCGTGGTGCATCAGGATTGCCAGTTCCTCGACCACCTGCCGCTGGCCGAAAACGTGGCGCTGCCGCTGACGGCATCGGGGCGCGAAGCCACCTCCGCCGACCTTGACGACCTGCTGGGCTGGGTCGGGCTGAAGCCGCTAGCGGGGCACCTGCCGCCGTCGCTGTCGGGGGGGGAACGGCAGCGGGCGGCGCTGGCCCGCGCGGTGATCATGTCGCCCGACGTGATCCTGGCCGACGAGCCCACCGGCAACCTGGATTGGGACATGTCGGTGCGCCTGCTGACGCTGCTGATGGAACTGAACAAGATGGGCAAGACGATCCTGATCGCCACGCATGACATGAACCTGATCCGCACCGCCAAATCGCAGGTGCCCGCCCGCGTGCTGCGGATCCGCGACCGCCGCCTGCAACTGGCGGGGAGCGACCTGTGAACGCCCGCGCCGCCGCCCTGGTGGAACTGCTGGCGGGTGACCGCAGCGCCGACCGCATCGTGCCGCCGACCGGCTTTACCGCCCGGCTGACCAGCTTTACCGCCGGGGCGATGGCGTTTCTGGCGGTCTTCGCGCTGGCGCTGTCGATCGCCTCGGGGCGGCTGGCCGAACGCTGGTCGGCGGCACTGGCACAGACCGCGACGATCCGCATCTCGGCCCCGCCCGACCAGATGGCGGCGCAGACCGCAAAGGTGCTCGACATCCTGAAGGGGACGCCGGGCGTCGAGTCAGCCCGCGCGCTGAGCGACGACGAGCAGCGCAAGCTGCTGGAGCCGTGGTTCGGCCCCGACCTGCCGCTGGACGCGCTGCCGGTGCCCCGCCTGATCGACGTGCGCGAAACCGGCGGCGGCTTCGACGCCGACGGCCTGAAGAACCGCCTCGCCGCCGAGGCGCCGGGCGCGGTGCTGGATGACCATACCCGCTGGCGGCGCCCGCTGGTGGCGGCGGCCGACCGGCTGCGCACCCTCGGGCTGATCTCGATCCTGCTGATTGGCGGCGCGACGGCGGCGATGATCACGCTGGCCGCCAATGCCGCGCTGGCGGCCAACGCGCAGGTGATCCGCGTGCTGCGGCTGATCGGTGCGCGCGACGCCTACATCGCCCGCGCCTTCGTGCGCCGGTTCACGTTGCGCGCGCTGTCGGGCGCCGCGGCGGGCACGCTGGCGGGCATGGGCGCCGTATTCCTGCTGCCCGCCACCGACGAGGCGGGCGGCTTCCTCACCGGCCTCGGGTTTCAGGGCGTGGGCTGGCTTTGGCCGCTGCTGATCCCGCCGCTGGCGGCCGTCGTCTCTTTCGCGGCGACCCGCGCCGCCGCGTTCCACACCTTGCGGAGGCTGACCTGATGACCTACGCCGCCCGCTGGGTGATGTCGCTGCTCTTCGTCGTGCAGATGTATGCGATGATGGCCTTGATGGCGGTGTATTTCACCCCCTGGGCCATCGTTGATCGCCGCGGTGCCTTTGCCGCCGTGCACACCTACTGCCGCTGGGTGCGCTTCACGGCGCGGGTGATGGTGGGCCTGCGGTCCGAGGTGCGCGGCACCGTGCCAACCGGCGAGGCGCTGATCGCGTCGAAACACCAGTCGTTCTTCGACATCATCATGATCGTCAGCGAGACGCCGCGGCCCAAGTTCATCATGAAGAAGGAACTGACCTGGGCGCCGATCCTGGGCTGGTACGGGCTGCGCATCGGCTGCGTGCCGGTCGATCGCGGCAAACGCGGGCAGGCGATCCAGCAGATGATGGACGGTGTGTCCAAGGGGCGGCTGCAACCGGGGCAGTTGATCATCTACCCGCAAGGCACCCGCGTCGCGCCGGGGGCGATGAAAAGCTACAAGGTGGGCACCGGGCTTTTGTATCAGCAACTCGGCCAGCCCTGCACCCCGGCGGCGACCAACGTCGGCCTGTTCTGGCCGCGCACCGGGATCTATCGCAAGCCGGGGCTGGCGGTGGTGGAGTTCCTGCCCGAGATCGCGCCGGGGCTGGCGGTGGAGCCGTTCATGGCGGAACTGGAGCGCGTGATCGAGGGTGCCTCGAACCGGCTGATGGCCGAGGCCGGGTTCGGGGCGGCGGACTGACGCGGGGCGCCCGGCGGCGCGGACAGGAGCCTCCGGCGGGAGTATTTGGCGCCAAGAAGATGCTGGGGGCAGCTTTCGTGGGCGCGGCCGATGCGACCGGCCGTCAGGCCAGCTTCAGCGCGGCGATGCCCGCGACGATCAGGGCGATGCCGCCGACCCGCAAGAGCGTGACCGGTTCATCGAACAGGACCACCGCGAGGATCGCCGTGCCGAGCGTGCCGATCCCGGTCCAGACGGCGTATGCGGTGCCCACGGGGAGCGATTTCATCGCGGTGCCGAGCAGCACGAAGCTGGCCACCGCGATCGTCAGGGTGATCGCCGAGGGCCAGAAGGCGGTAAAGCCGTTGGCGTATTTCAGACCGACCGCCCAGGCCATTTCGCAGACCCCGGCAATCAGCAGGATCGCCCAGGGGTTCACGCCGCCAGGCCCTTCGTGCCCATGTCGAGGAACTTCTGCCGCCGGTCGCGGATCAGCGCCTCGGGCTTCTTGCCCGACAGTTCCTTCAGCATCGCGGCGATGGCGGCGCCGACGGCTTCGATGGCATCCTTGGGCGAGCGTTGGGCACCGCCGATGGGTTCCTTGACGATGCGGTCGATCACGCCCAGTTTTTGCAGATCCTGCGCGGTCAGGCGCAGCGCCTCGGCGGCCTCGCGCATCTTCTCGGCATCCTTCCACAGGATCGAGGCGCAGCCCTCGGGCGAGATCACCGAGTAGATCGAATGTTCCAGCATCGCGACCCGGTTCGCGGTGGCAAAGGCCACCGCGCCACCCGAGCCGCCCTCGCCGATCACCACCGAGACGAAGGGCACCCCGATTTCGAGGCATTTCTGCGTCGAGCGGGCGATCGCCTCGGCCTGGCCGCGCTCTTCGGCGCCCTTGCCGGGATAGGCGCCAGGCGTGTCGACCAGCGTCACCAGCGGCAGGCGAAAGCGGTGGGCGAGGTCCATCAGGCGGATCGCCTTGCGATAGCCCTCGGGGCGGGCCATGCCGAAGTTGTGCTCGATCCGGCTTTTGGTGTCGTTGCCCTTTTCATGGCCGATCACCATCACCGGCATGTCGTTGAAACGGGCAAGACCGCCCATCACCGCGTGGTCGTCGGCAAAGTTGCGGTCGCCCGCCAGCGGCATGTAATCGGTGAACAGCGCGTCGATATAGGCGCGGCAATGCGGCCGGTCGGGATGGCGCGCGACAAGACACTTCTGCCAGGGGGTCAGCCCTTTGTAGAGGTCTTTCAACAGCGTCTCGGCCTTCTTGTCGAGCGCGGCGGCCTCTTTCTCGACGTCCATCTCCTTGTTGGCACGGCCAAGGGCGCGCAGCTCTTCGGCCTTGCCCTCGATCTCGGCCAGGGGCTTTTCGAATTCGAGATAGTTCATGCGATGCTCCGGAGCGGACAGAAGGGGTATATGCCCGTCAGGCGAAAGATTTGCAACTCGCGCGCCGGTCTTGGATGGCCCGCATCACTTGCCGAAATAATCGGTGATGTCGAAGAACACCTGCTCGGTCGCCTCACCGTGGCGGATCGACAGGATGTCGTAGGCGCGCCCGCTGTCCATCACCAGCGCCTGCCGCAGCACCTTCGCGCCGGGCCGGTGTGCCCCGATCCACTGGTATTCCGACGCCACGCCGTCATCCTCGCCGAGCGCGCCGACGATATGGATGGCGGTGGCAAGGCTGCTGCCGTCGCCGCCGGTGTAGGTGATCGCGGCCATCGCGGCAGAGGCGAACACGATGGCAGGGATGGCGATCCAGAGACGGGGAAACATGGCATTCTCCTGCACGGACCTTGGGGACGTTTCCCCCTGAAACGGCCCGCGCCCCGGATCGCTCCGGGGCGCGCCTCCTCTCCTGATGTCCAGGTCGGCCTCCTCTCCGGCCCGGACGGGGATTCGCTTGCTGCGTTGAAGTTACGCAGCGTCACAGAAGTGTTGCACAGTCGTCGGGCTGTCTGTCAACGAGGCCTTGCGCGATCGAGCGCAAAGCCGCATCGCAGTCGGCGCGGCCCTCAGGCCCCGGCGATCATTTCGGCCTGCCGCACGATCCCCTCGGCCTGCTTGATGCTGGCGATGTCGACCAGGCGGCCCTTGTAGACGGTCGCGCCCTCGCCGCGCGCCTTGGCGGCCGCCATCGCGGCCAGAATCTCGCGCGCCTCGGCCACCTGCGCGCCAGAGGGGGTGAAGACCTCGTTGCACAGCGCCACCTGCCTGGGGTGGATCGCCCACTTGCCGACCATCCCCAGCGTCGCCGACCGCCGGGCCTGCGCCCGGAAGCCCTCGTCATCCGAGAAGTCGCCGAACGGGCCATCGACCGGCAACAGACCATGTGTGCGGCAGGCGGCGACGATGGCGGCCTGCGCCCAGTGCCAGGGGTCGGACCAGTGCCGCGCGCCCTCGTGCAGCATGTAGTAGTTTTCCTGCGTGCCGCCGATGCCGGTGGTCTGCATCCCCATGCTGGCCGCGAAATCGGCGGCGCCAAGGCTCATCGCCTGCAAGCGCGGGCTGGCGGCCGCGATGTCCTCGACATGGGCGATGCCTGCCGCCGATTCGATGATCACCTCGAAGCTGATCGGCCTCGTGCGCCCCATCGCGCGTTCCACCGCCGTCACCAGGGCGTCCACCGCGTAGACATCGGCCGCGCAGCCGACCTTGGGGATCATGATCTGGTCGAGCCGGTCGCCCGCCTGTTCCAGCAGGTCCACCACGTCGCGATACCACCACGGCGTATCGAGCCCGTTGATGCGGACCGACAGAACCTTGCTGCCCCAGTCCACCTCGCGCGTGGCTGCGATGATGTTGGCACGCGCCGGCACCTTGTCCGACGGCGCGACCGAATCCTCCAGATCGAGGTTGATCACGTCGGCCGCCGAGGCCGCCATCTTCTCGAAAAGCTGGGTGCGCGAGCCGGGGCCGAACAACTGGCAACGGTTCGGGCGGGCGGGGGCGGGCGGCTGAAGGCGGAAGGACATGGAGGTTCTCGGGTAATGATGTTTCGCAACGGCTCTCCACGGTGATATGTTGTTGCGCGGCGCATAGCAACGCCTCTTTCGCAGCCGCAGCATTTGCCGCGCCGCTGCATTGGGCCGCACCGTGTTTTGCGTGTGCAGGTTCAATCGTCGTGCTAGGGTTTTTGAATGGCTTGGGAGGAACGAGATGACCGATACGACACCGCAGAAAACGTGCTTCTCGGGGAAGATCGAAAACGTCAGCATCGTCGAAGGTCTCGACGGTCAGGTCGGCAGACGGTACTTCGCGTTTGCCCTCCTCGAACTGCCGTTCCCACCACCCCCGGCGATACCCGCGCACACCGTCTTCTATGTCGATCCGGACCGGGAGTTCGCCGATAACTGCGCTCGCGCGGTGGTCGCGGCATGGTGGCGGCAGCACATCGTGGACGTCCACCTTGACCTCGACGATCCCGCGGACATGCGCGTCTGTGCCGTGGTGCCGCACACGACGCTTTCAGGCCCACGATGATTACCGTCACCCGCGACACCTTCCGCCTGGCCCAGACCTTCACGATCGCGCGCGGTTCGAAAACCGAGGCGCGCGTGCTGACCGTGCGCATCGCGCGCGACGGCATCGTGGGCCATGGCGAATGCGTGCCCTATGCCCGCTACGGCGAAACCCTCGACAGCGTGGCGGCCGAGATCGCCAGCCTGCCCGAGGATATCTCGCGCCTTGACCTGCAGGCGGCGCTGCCGCCCGGGGCCGCGCGCAACGCGGTCGATTGAGCGCTGTGGGACTGGGCGGCCAAGCGGGCGGGCAAGCGGGTGTGGGACCTGGCGGGCCTGCCGACGCCGGGGCCGATGCTGACGGCCTTCACGCTGTCGCTGGATGAACCCGACCGGATGCGGGCCGAGGCGGCGAAGAACGCGCACCGGCCGCTGTTGAAGATCAAGCTGGGCACCGCCGACGACATGGCACGGCTGGCGGCGGTGCGGGCGGGGGCGCCCAAGGCGAAGATCATCGTCGATGCCAACGAGGGCTGGACCGCCGAGATCTACGCCGACCTCGTCCCGCATCTGGAACGCCTCGGCGTCGCGCTGGTGGAACAGCCGCTGCCCGCCGGAGCCGACGAAATGCTGGCCGAGATCGCGCGCCCCATCCCGGTCTGCGCCGACGAGTCCTGCCACGACCGGGCCTCGCTGGCCGACCTGGCGGGCAAGTATGACATGGTCAACATCAAGCTCGACAAGACCGGCGGGCTGACCGAGGCGCTGGCGTTTCGCGATGTCGCCCATGCCCAGGGTTACGGGATCATGGTCGGCTGCATGGTCGGCTCGTCGCTGGCGATGGCCCCGGCCACGCTGGTCGCGCAGGGTGCGGCCTACGTCGACCTTGACGGCCCGCTGCTTCTGGCCGAAGACCGCGCCCACCCGCTGACCTATGACGAGGCGGGGGTGCACCCGCCTTCGCGCGATCTCTGGGGATAGAATGATGAGCAGAACCGTCTACGTCAACGGCGCCTACCTTCCCGAGGAAGACGCCACCGTCTCGATCTTCGACCGTGGCTTCCTGATGGCCGATGCGGTCTACGAGGTCACCTCGGTGCTTGACGGCAAGCTGATCGACTTCGCCGGGCATTGCGCGCGACTGGCGCGCAGCCTGGGCGAACTGGACATGGCCAACCCCCATCCCGACGCCGACTGGCTGGTGATCCACCGCGAGATGGTGGCGCGCAATGATCTGGCGGACGGGATGATCTACCTTCAGGTCACGCGCGGCAATCCGGGCGACCGCGACTTTGCCTATCCCGGCCCCGATGTGGCGCCGACTGTGGTGCTGTTCACCCAGTCCAAGCCCGGCCTGGCCGACAGCCCGCTGGCGAAGACCGGCATGAAGGTGATCTCGATCGACGACATCCGCTGGGGACGGCGCGACATCAAGACGGTGCAGTTGCTCTACCCCTCGATGGGCAAGATGATGGCCAAGAAGGCGGGCGCCGACGACGCCTGGCTGGTCGAGGACGGGTTTGTCACCGAGGGCACCTCGAACAACGCCTATATCGTCAAGGGCGGCCGCATCATCACCCGCAACCTTGGCCCCGAGATCCTGCACGGCATCACCCGCGCCGCCGTGCTGCGCTTCGCCCGCGAGGCGCAGATGGAGGTGGAGGAGCGCCCCTTCACCCTGGCCGAGGCGACGGCGGCCGATGAGGCCTTCATCACCTCGGCCTCGGCCTTCGTGATGCCGGTGGTCGCGGTCGATGGCATCGTGATCGGCACCGGCACGCCCGGCCCGGTGGCCGCGCGGCTGCGTGAAATCTACCTCGACGAGATGCGCAAGGCCGCGATCTGACCCTCAGCCGCGCCGCGCGACGATCTGGACCGGGGCGAAGGTTCCGGCCTCCAGCCCGGCGATGAGGTTGGCGACCTTGCTGGCCGCGTCGGGGCCCATCACGATGTCCAGGCCAAGCGGCGGCGGGCCCGACAGCGCGATCCGCGCCCGCAGGACGCGAAACATCTCCAGCGCCATCTCGCGCCGGTCGGTTTCGGAGTCGATCGTGAAGCCCGCCTCCGCCAGCGCCGCGCGATACTCCTGCGGCCCGGCGAGGAACGAGGCCGCCGCGCTGCCCGCCCAAGGCACCGGGAACATGACCTCGCCCGGCCCGGTCCGCATCGCGTCATAGACGGCAAGCCGCGCGCCGGGCCGCAGCACCCGCGCGATTCCGGCAAAGAGCGCGGGTTTGTCGGCGATGTTCATGCCGACGTGCAGCAGCGTCGCGGCGTCGAAGCTTTCGCCCGCGAAGGGCAGGTCAAGCGCGCTGCCGACCCTGAGTGTGATCCGCCCGTCGAGGCCCAGTTGCCGGTTCAGCGCCTGCCCGACCTCGACGAACTCGGGCGTCAGGTCGATCCCCTCCACCACGACGCCGCAGGCCGAGGCGAGGTAGCGCGCCGTGCCGCCCAAGCCGCAGCCGACGTCGAGAACGCGCTGTCCCGGCGCCAGCGACAGCGCCTCGGCCAGCGCCCTGATGGCCGGGCGGCCGCCCATGTGGAACTCGTCCACCGCGCCCAGTTTGTCGAGCAGCGCGCCACCCGCGCCGTCCAGCCGGTCAAGACCCGCACCGATCGCCGCCGCAAGGGCGCCGTGCGTGTAGTGCGTGGTGATGATCCGGTCGGTATCCATGCGGAAAACTCCCCTGGCGACTCCTTGGCCGAGCCTCGCTCCGAACCCGGCGCCTGTCCACTCCATGATCTGTAGCGACGGGCAGCGCTCGGTGCGAGGGTGGCGCCGTGCCCGGCTACAGCGATTTGCGTCTTCTCTGACGCAAGGACATCAGAATTCGCCCAGGTCTTGGGACGAATCCTGATTCAGGATAACCGCAATTCGCCTTGAGGTCAGTTCTATGCCATCGCCAAGGCGCAGGGAGCCTCGGCCGCCCGGCAACGCGGCAATACACGGGGATGCCACGAGGCCGAGGCCCGCGGCGCGCTGCCCGGTCAGGCCGTCGTCTGCACCACCAGAACCGTAACGGCGGCATAGAACACCAGGCTCGCCGCCAGCACGAAAACATGCCAGATCGTATAGTGGAACGGCAGCCGGTCGACGAGGTAGAACACCACGCCGATGGTGTAGAGCACGCCGCCGATCAGGATCAGCGTCAGGACCGGGGTGGACAGCGCCGACAGGAAGCTGCCGCCCGCCACCAGCCCGGCCCAGCCCATGCCAAGGTAAAGCGTCAGCGCCAGCCAGCGCAGCCGCCCCGGCGAGATCGCCTTCAGCCCCATCCCGGCCAGCGCCGCACCCCAGATGCCCGCCAGCAGGTAGCCGCCATGCGTGCCGGGGATCAGCGTCAGCGGCGTGTAGGTGCCGGCAATCTTGGCGTAGATCGCCGAGTGGTCCAGCCTGCGCAAGACACCCGTCCAGCGGTGATGGCCGACGGTGTTGTAGAGCGCCGAGAACAGGATCATCGCGATCAGCGTAACCCCGTAGATCGAGACGGCGGTGACGGCCGAAGCCCCCGCGCCGAACCGCACCGTCAGCGCGATCAGCACCGGCACGGCGATCAGCACGGTGAAGACACCGAGGATATGAACAACCGTGTCGCTGAAACGCTCGGCGCGGCTATAGCTGGATCGGGATGCAAGCAGGACCATGGCTTCGATATAGGCGCGATCGCGCGACAGCCGAAGGGGGGGCTGCCGACGGCGGCAGAATGCCGCGCAGGGCCGTGCGGCGCGATGCGGACGCGGCCCATGCCCCCCGATGATCGCTGCGGGCGGCCACCCCGCTGCGGGCGCGCTCAGCCCGGCTTGCGCGCGACCAGCCCGATCACCGCCGAGAGACCCGCGTGGCCCTCGCCCTCCGACATTTCCACGTCTTCCTCGACCAGCCGCTCGATCGCCCAGTCGCCGAAGGCCGCGCGCAGCATCGGTTCGGTGTAAAGGTTCGCCTCGATCCGCGGGCCGCCGGTGCCAAATGCCAGTTGCCGCGGCGTGTAGCCCTGCACGATCACCACGCCCCCCGGCTTCACCGCCCGCCGCATCCCGGCCCACTTCTGCACCCGCTGTTCGGGGTTGGAAAACTGGGTGAAGATCTCCACCACCGCGTCAAACGCCGCCTCGGGGTAGGCCCAGGCGTGCACGTCGGCCTCGATGAACTGGGGCGCAACACCCTGCCGCGCCGCCAGTCGGCGCGCCTTGACCTGTGCGGCGGGCGAGAAGTCGAGCGACACCACATCCAGCCCCCGCGTCGCCAGCCAGACCCCGTTGCGCCCCTCGCCATCGGCGACGGCCAGCACCCGGCCCGACGCGGGCAACAGATCGGCGACGGCAACAAGGAAATGGTTCGGCGCCTCGCCGAAGACATAGCCCTCGGTCGCGGAAAAGCGGGTCTGCCATCGGTCGAAATCGGCGGTGCTCATGGTCGGTGCCTCCTTGCCCGGCTCAGTTAGGCCCGCACGGCGGGCCCTGTCCATCCCCATGCGTCAGGGCCCTGCCACCCGGCCATGCGCGGGGCAGGTGACCAGGTGATCGTTGACCATCCCCACCGCCTGCATGAAGGCGTAGGTGATGACCGGGCCGCAGAACTTGAACCCCTCGGCCTTCAGGTCGCGCGCAAGATCGCGTGACAGCGGCGTTTCGGCGGGCACCTCGGCGCGGTGGGCAAAGCGGTTCTGCACCGGCTGTCCCCCGACCCGGTCCCACAGGAAATGCGCAAAGCCTTCGCGCTCCTCGATCCGCTCCCAGGCGCGGGCGTTGCCGATCGCGGCCTCGATCTTGGCGCGGGATCGCACGATGCCGGGGTCGGCCAGCAGGCGTGCCACGTCGGCCTCGCCCCAGCGGGCGATCCGGGCAGGCGCGAACCCCTCGAAGGCGGCCCGGAACGCGTCCCGCTTGCGCAGGATGGTGATCCAGGCCAGCCCGGCCTGAAACCCGTCGAGGATCAGTTTTTCAAACAGCGCGCGGCTGTCCCGCTCGGGCACACCCCATTCGGTATCGTGGTAAGCGACGTAAAGCGCATCCTGCCCGCACCAGCCACAGCGTTCGCCCATTGCGCTCTCCCCTGCCCCGAACCGATGTCGTGAAAATTAGAACAAAATGTGATCTTTCACCAGTTCTTTACCGCCTTCGCGCCAATCTGGCTGCATCGGAATGGAGGTTGCGGCATGGCAGATGGTCTTGGAATGGAACTCCCGCCACCGGGGCTGGAAAGTCCGCTGTCCTTCGCCATCGGCGAACGCGACCGCGAGACGATCGCGCTGGTGCGGCGGGCGCTCGAACGGCGCAACGTGATGCTGGCGTTCCAGCCCATCGTGCAGGCGCGCCACCCGCAAAGGGTGGCTTTCTACGAGGGGCTGATCCGCATCCTCGACGATAGCGGCCGCATCCTGCCCGCGCGCGACTTCATGAGCGCGGTGGAAACCACCGAGACCGGGCGGATCATCGATTGCCTCGCACTGGAACTCGGGCTCGATGCGCTGGCGGAAACGCCGTCGCTGCGGCTCGCGGTGAACATGTCGGCACGCTCCATCGGCTATCCCCGCTGGAAGCGGACCCTGGCGCGCGGCCTGGCCGCGGACCCGACGGCGGCGGAACGGCTGATCCTCGAGATCACCGAGGCCTCGGCGATGATCATGCCCGACATCGTCAGCGTCTTCATGGATGACCTGCAACGGACCGGCATCGCCTTCGCGCTCGACGATTTCGGCGCGGGCTACACGGCGATCCGCTACTTCAAGGATTTCGACTTCGACATCCTGAAGATCGACGGGCAGTTCGTCCAGGGCATCCACAGCGACCCCGACAATCAGGTGCTGACCCAGGCCTTGCTGTCGATCGCACAGCACTTCGACATGTTCACCGTCGCCGAATTCGTCGAAGACCCGCGTGACGCCGAGTTCCTCGCCCGGATCGGGGTGGATTGCCTGCAAGGCTATCTGTTCGGTGCACCAACGACGATGCCGCCGTGGAAGGCGGCCGAGACGGCGCGAACGGCCTAGGCAGGGGGCACAGCCGGGCGGCGGGCCTGCAGTGCGGCCACCGACACATTCCGGCCACATTCCGCTCGGCAAGCATCCCCCGGATCGTCGCGACATTGCGCTTGACGCCCGGTCATCTTAGGGGATGCTGCAAAGCAGCGCAGGCGCCCGATGGCCCTGACCGTGTGTCCTCCTTCCCCGCGACGCCCGTCGTGGCGGCAGCGGCCCCGGACAGACCCGCAGCGGCGCCCGCTGCAGACCGTCGCAAGGGAGAGGACCCCACCATGACCAATGTCGTAATCGTATCGGCGGCCCGTACGGCCGTCGGCAGCTTCAACGGCGCCTTCGCCAATACTCCGGCGCATGACCTGGGCGCCACCGTGCTCGCCGAAGTCGTCGCCCGCGCCGGGATCGACAAGGCCGAGGTGTCGGAAACCATCCTTGGCCAGGTGCTGACCGCGGGCCAGGGCCAGAACCCGGCGCGTCAGGCGCACATCCGCGCCGGTCTGCCGATCGAAAGCGCGGCCTGGTCGATCAACCAGGTCTGCGGCTCGGGCCTGCGCGCCGTCGCGCTCGCCGCCCAGCACATCCAGCTTGGCGATGCCGCAATCGTCGCGGCGGGCGGGCAGGAAAGCATGTCGCTGTCGCCCCACGTCGCGCATCTGCGCGCGGGCACCAAGATGGGCGACATGCAGATGATCGACTCGATGATCCGCGACGGGCTCTGGGATGCCTTCAACGGCTACCACATGGGCCAGACCGCCGAGAACGTGGCCCAGCAGTGGCAGATCAGCCGCGACATGCAGGACCAGTTCGCGGTGGCCAGCCAGAACAAGGCCGAGGCCGCGCAGAAGGCCGGCAAGTTCCGCGACGAGATCGTCGGCTACACGGTGAAGACCCGCAAGGGCGACATCGTGGTCGATGCCGACGAATACATCCGTGCGGGCGCGACGCTCGACGCCATGCAAAAGCTGCGCCCGGCCTTCGCCAAGGATGGCTCGGTGACCGCGGGCAACGCCAGCGGCCTGAACGACGGCGCGGCGGGCATGCTGCTGATGAGCGCGGCCGAGGCCGAAAGGCGCGGGCTGGAACCGCTGGCCCGCATCGCCTCTTACGCCACGACCGGGGTCGACCCGTCGATCATGGGCGTCGGCCCGATCTTCGCCAGCCGCAAGGCGCTGGAAAAAGCCGGCTGGAGGGCGGAGGATCTTGATTTGGTCGAAGCCAACGAGGCCTTCGCGGCACAGGCCTGCGCGGTCAACAAGGACATGGGCTGGGATCCGTCGATCGTCAACGTGAACGGCGGCGCCATCGCCATCGGCCACCCGATCGGCGCCTCGGGCGCGCGCATCCTCAACACGCTTCTGTTCGAGATGAAGCGGCGCGACTCGAAAAAGGGCCTTGCCACGCTCTGCATCGGTGGCGGCATGGGCGTTGCCATGTGCCTGACCCGGGCCTGACCCTTGCTGCAACTGCAAGATCGACACGCAATATTATTGCGTGTCGATCTTCCATTCGGTAACACCGTTTCAAGATTGACAGACAGAACGGAGGAATCATGTCCAGAGTTGCTCTCGTCACCGGGGGGTCGCGCGGTATCGGCGCCGCCATCTCGATCGCGCTCAAGGCCGCTGGCTACCGCGTGGCCGCAAACTACGCCGGCAACGACGAGGCCGCCGCCAAGTTCACCGCCCAAACCGGCATCCCGACCTACAAGTGGTCGGTGGCCGACTACGACGCCTGCAAGGACGGCATCGCCAAGGTCGAGGCCGACCTCGGCCCGGTCGAGGTGCTGGTGAACAACGCGGGTATCACGCGCGACGCGATGTTCCACAAGATGACGCCCGCCCAGTGGAAAGAGGTCATCGATACCAACCTCACCGGCCTTTACAACATGACCCACCCGGTCTGGACCGGGATGCGCGATCGCAAGTTCGGCCGGGTCGTCAACATCTCCTCGATCAACGGGCAGAAAGGGCAGGCCGGGCAGGCGAACTATTCGGCCGCGAAGGCGGGCGACCTCGGCTTCACCAAGGCGCTGGCGCAAGAGGGCGCGCGGGCGGGCATCACCGTCAACGCGATCTGCCCCGGCTACATCGGCACCGAGATGGTGCGCGCGATCGACGAAAAGGTTCTGGCCGAGCGCATCATCCCGCAAATCCCGGTCGGCCGCCTCGGCGAGCCCGCGGAAATCGCGCGCTGCGTGGTGTTCCTGGCCGCCGACGACGCGGGCTTCATCACCGGCTCGACGATCACGGCCAACGGCGGCCAGTTCTTCGTCTGACACGCGACTACGCCCCCGGAACGGCCCGCCCCCCGCGGCGGACCGTTTCCGTTTGACCGAAACGATACCGCATGTAGGGATGCGCGCCATGACCCGCCCCCGCGCTACCCTCATCGGTTTCGCCGCGATTCTGCTGTGGTCGCTGCTCGCCCTCTTCACCGTGGGCTCGGCGCCGGTGCCGCCGCTGGAGCTGAATGCGATCTGTTTTTCCATCGGCGGGGCGATCGGGTTGGGCTGGACGCTGGCGCGCGGTCAGGCGGGCGTGCTGCGGCAGATCGGCTGGCGGGTCTATGCCTTTGGCACGGTGGCGCTTTTTGGCTTTCACGCGCTCTACTTTTCCGCGCTGCGCATGGCCCCGGCGGCCGAGGCGGGGCTGATCGCCTATCTCTGGCCGCTGCTGATCGTGCTGTTCTCGGGCCTTCTGCCCGGCGAACGGCTCAGCGCCGGGCACGTGCTGGGCGCCTTGATCGCTTTCGCGGGCGCGGCCCTCATCGTGCTGCGCGGCGGCACCGGGTTCAGTGGCGCGGCGCTGCCGGGCTATGGCCTCGCCTTCCTCTGCGCGCTGACCTGGTCGGGCTATTCGGTGCTGTCGCGGCGTCTGGGCAGCGTGCCGACCGAAAGCGTGGCGGTGTTCTGCCTGGCCACGGCAGTTCTGTCGGCGGGCCTGCACCTTGCGGTGGAGCCGACGATCTGGCCGGTGGGCGCGCTGGGCTGGTCCGCCTGCCTCGCACTGGGCGTGGGGCCGGTGGGAATCGCCTTTTATGTCTGGGATATCGGCGTGAAGGGCGGCGATATCCAGATGCTCGGCGTGGCGTCCTACGCCGCGCCGCTCCTGTCCACGCTGGCCCTGATCCTTGCGGGGGTCACAACCGCATCGCCCGCGATTCTGATCGCGGCAGGGTTGATTGCAGGCGGCGCAGGGATCGCCGCGCGCAGCAGCGCGCGGTTGAACCGGCGTTCGGCACCAAGTGCTGGGCCGAGTGCTGGGCCTAGTGCTGGCTGAGGCGCGTGATCTCTTCCTTCAGCTTCAGCTTCTGCTTCTTGAGGTCGGCAATCGTCAGGGCGTCGGTGCTCGGGCTCCGTTGAGCCTGTTCCACGCGTTCCGAGAGGGTTTCGTGTTTGCGGCGAAGCTCCTGCAGATGCGACGTCATGGTCATGGTCGTCCTCCTCTCGTGGGTTGCTCTGTCACGATTCCATCACACTTCCCGAGTCGTGTCACGCGCGACGACGTTCACCCCCCGGTGACGGGCAGGTGAACACACCCCGATTGCCGAAGGATTAACCGGCCAGCGGCTCCAGTGCGGCGCCGTCGCGCAGGATCGCGCGCGCCGTCGGGGTGAAACTGTCGCGATCGCCGTCATGGGCGGGGCCAAGGTGCAGCACGAACGGCGCCAGCAGCCGGAACGCGCCGCGCCCCCCCTTGCGGGCCTGCAGGATCACCCGCGTCGCGGCCCGCCCCTCGCGCGGGGCGAGCGGCAGCAGGGTCAGGCTGCCCAGCCGCCCGTCGCAGGCGGCCAGCAGGTCGGGCAGGCGGTCGGCGGCATGGATCACCGTCAGATGGCCGCCGGGGATCAGGCGGCGGGTCGCGGCGTCAAGCCATGCGGCCAACGGCGTCGCCTCGCGCAGCGCGGCCTCACGGCCGGAATCACGGGCCGCGGTGCCGCCACCGGGGGGGAAATAGGGCGGGTTGACGATCACATGGTCGAAGGCCGCCGCCCGCAGCGCCGGGGGCATCGCCGCCAGATCGCCGTCTTCCACCGTCAGCGACAGCGCGTTGCGCGCGGCGTTCCGGCGGGCAAGGTCGGCATAGCCCGCCTGCCGCTCCAGCCCCGCCACGCGCACCCCCGGCACCCGCACCAGCAGGCACAGCGCCGCGACCCCGGCGCCGCAGCCAAGTTCCAGCACGCTCTGCCCGGCGCGGACGGGCACGGCGGCGGCCAGCAGCACCGGGTCGGTCGCCGCCCGATACCCCAGCCGCGGCTGCAACACCCGCAACCGGCCGCCAAGGAAGCCGTCATCGGTCAGGTCCACCGCGTCGAACATGCGCTAGAACCCCAGCGGGATGTCATTGTCCTTCATCACGATGCGGGCGATGAACAGGTCCTGTTCGCGCACCATCAGGCGGCGCGGCAATATGCCGACCGAGCCTTCGAGCACGCTCATGTGGACGTCCACCGGAAACGCCGCTATACCCTCGCCCTGAAGAAGCGCGGTCGCGAAGGCGACGATCGTGGGGTCCGTGGTGCGCAATAGCTCTCTCATGGGGCCGACTTAAGGGGAAGTCCGCGGCATTGTCGAGGGACCAGACGGATATGGGATTGTTCGAGGCACGTCAGGCACCACACGACCGGCTGGGGGCCTATCTCGCGGCCGATATGGAGGCAGTCAACGCCCTGATCCGCACGCGGATGGCGTCGGAACACGCGCCGCGCATTCCCGAGGTGACGGCGCATCTGGTCGAGGCGGGCGGCAAGCGGCTGCGCCCGATGCTGACGCTGGCCGCCGCGCGGCTCTGCGGCTACGACGGGCCCTATCACGTTCATCTGGCCGCGACGGTCGAATTCATCCACACCGCCACCCTGCTGCATGACGACGTGGTGGACGAAAGCGCCCAGCGACGCGGCCGGCCCACCGCCAACCTCTTGTGGGACAACAAATCTTCGGTGCTGGTCGGCGACTATCTGTTTTCGCGCAGCTTCCAGTTGATGGTCGAAACCGGCAACCTGCGCGTGCTCGACATCCTCGCCAACGCCTCGGCCACGATTGCCGAGGGCGAGGTGCTGCAACTGACCGCGGCGCAGGATCTGCGCACCACCGAGGGCATCTACCTGCAAGTCGTGCGCGGCAAGACGGCGGCGCTGTTCTCGGCGGCAACCGAGGTCGGCGGCGTCATCGCAGGCGCACCCGAGGATCAGGTGCGCGCGCTGCACGTCTATGGCGATGCGCTGGGAATCGCCTTCCAGATCGTCGATGACCTGCTCGATTACGGCGGCACCAGCGCGGTGATCGGCAAGAACGTCGGCGACGACTTCCGCGAACGCAAGCTGACGCTGCCGGTGATCCGCGCGGTCGCGGCCGCCGACACGACCGAACGCGCCTTCTGGCAGCGCGTGATCGAAAAGGGCGATCAGCGGGACGGCGATCTGGCGCAGGCGATGGCGCTGTTGCAGCGCCATGGCACGATGACCACGACGCGGGCCGAGGCGCTGGCCTGGGTGGCGCGCGCCAAGGCCGCGCTGATGCCGCTGCCGTGCCATGAGATCAAGACGATGCTGGCCGATCTGGCCGACTACGTGGTGGCTCGCGTCGCCTGAGGCGGCGCAAGGCCCGCATCGACGACCCACCAGCCCGGTTCGGCGGCCCGGGTCGCACGCGCCGCCGCCGCCGCCGACAGCGGATCGGCGAACAGGCCAAAGCAGGTCGCCCCCGACCCCGACATCCGCGCCAGCAGGCAGCCGGGCTGCGCCGACAGCGCGCGCAGCGTGGTGCCGATGACCGGGGCAAGGGTCAGCGCCGGTGCCTCAAGATC
Organism: Solirhodobacter sp.; assembly: GCF_964715405.1. NCBI lineage: Bacteria > Pseudomonadati > Pseudomonadota > Alphaproteobacteria > Rhodobacterales > Paracoccaceae > Solirhodobacter > Solirhodobacter sp. Next base: position 27,418 of record NZ_CBAICG010000017.1, read on the forward strand.
ATTGCGCGTCAGCCGCAGCCAGGTCGCCAGATCGGCGGCGGTGGTGACGCGCGGCATATCGTGCGGCAGGCCCGCATTGTCGCGCCGGGTCAGCGCCCGGAACACGGCGGGCGTGGCAACCGCGACGCCGGGATTGGCCAGCACCAGCCAGACCGGCGGCAAAGGCGGCAGCGGCGCCAGATGTTCACCGATCCCGCCCATCCGCAGCGGCCGCCCGTCCAGGCAGGCGGGGACATCCGCCCCCAGCGCCAGCACATCCGCCGCCGCTGGCAGCGCCCGGCCCCAAAGCCGCGCCAGCGCCCGCAACGCCGCCGCCGCATCCGCCGAACCGCCGCCGATGCCGGACGCCACCGGCAGGTGCTTTTCCAGCGTGATCCGCGCGCCCTGCCCCGGTGCCAGCAGATGCGCCGCGCGCAGCACCAGATTGCCCGCGTCGGTTGGCACCCCGGCCGCGCGCGGCCCCGTCACCGCAAGTGACAGAGCCGGGGCGGCGCGCACCAGCACCCGGTCGCCGACATCGGCGAACACCACGAGGCTGTCGAGCAGGTGATACCCGTCCGCCCGCTGCCCGGTGACGTGAAGCGCCAGATTGATCTTGGCGGGCGCGAAGGCCTCAACCGCCGCTGGCGCCATTGTCCACGACAACCTTCAGCGGCGCGGCGCCCTCTTCCTTCAGCACGCCATCAAGCCCGATCGCCAGCTTGCGCTTGATCCGGGCGGCATCCTTGGGTTCGGGGTCGAAGGACAGGGCGCGATGCCACTGGAACGCGGCCTCCAGCTTGCGGCCCACGGCCCAGTAGACGTCGCCCAGATGGTCGGTCACCACCGCATCCACCGGCATCAGTTGCGAGGCATGTTCCGCCACCGGCAGCGCCCTGGCGTAATCGCCGGTGCGGAAATAGGCCCAGGACAGACTGTCGACGATGTAGCCGTCATCCGGCCGGGCAACCACGGCGCGCTTGATCATGTCCAGCGCCTCGGGAAGCTTCTCGTTGCGTTCGACCAGCGCGTAACCAAGGTAGTTCAGAACCTCGGGCTGATCGGGTTTCAGCGTCAGCGCCTGGCGGAAATCGGGTTCGGCCTTGTCCCACTGGCCCTGCCGTTCGTTGCAGATGCCGCGCACATAGAACAGCGACCAGTCGTCCGGCCGCGGCGTCTGGATCAGCGCCACGGCGGCGTCATAGGCCGTGACCGCCTCGGCAAAGCGTTCCTGCCGCCGCAACAGGTCGCCAAGGCCGACCTGCGCCGCGATCAACTCGGGGTGGGCCGTCGCGATCTGCTTCATCTCGTCGATCCCGGCATCGATCTGACCCGAGGCATAAAGCGCCTGTGCCCGCCCGAGCTGGGCGTTGTAATAGGCCGGATCATCGCGCGAGACCTTGCCATAGGCGGCGATCGCCAGGTCATGCTGGCCCTGCGTTTCCAGCAGGTCGCCCGACAGCAGGATCGCGTCGGCGTTGTCGGGCCGCAGGGCCTCGGCCGTGCGCGCATAGACCAGCGAGAAGCTGGCGGCGGCCTCGCCCTTCAAGGCGGCCGCAACCGAGAAGAAGACCTCCGACAAGCCATCGGCGGCGGTGCGGACCATGTCGAAGGGCAGCGTCTGGCCGTCCTTCAGACGTTGGCGCAGCGCGTCGATCGCCGGGTCGGACTCGGGGCCGAAGGAGGTGTCCAGCAGCTTCAGCGCGTCGGGGTTGCGGTCAAGCTGACTGAGCACCTCGGCATCGGCGATCACCCCGCGCCGCGACAGGTTCAGCACGGCGCCGCCATTGCCGGAAAAGATCTTCTCGGCGCCCTCGAAATCGCCCACCGAGGCCATCGCCAGCGCCTTGTGGTAAAGCGCGAAGGCCTCCAGCCCGGGGCTGGCACCCAGCTTGTCGAAGGCGGCGAGCGCGTCCGACATCTTGCCCTCGCCGACCAGGGCCCAGGCCCCGACCAGCCCATCCACCAGCGGCCCGAGGCCTTTCCCGGCGGCAATCCCCGCCACCGCCTCGTCAAAGGCGCCCCGCTTGAGCTGATCGGCCAGGATGACGATGTTCGCTGTCTGGCTGGCCCCGCCGTCGGCGACCATCGCCCTGGCAAGCGGCAAAGCCGCGGCAAAGTCACCCAGCGCCACATCCGACAGGGCGGCCACTTCCATCAACCCGATGTTGTCGGGGTCATGCGCCAGCGCCTGGGTGAAATAGCTGGCGGCGGCGGCATAGTCCGACCGCTGACTGGCCGCCTGCGCCGCAAGATATGGCCCCGCGACCCCATCGGCGTAAACGGGGGAAACGAACACTCCGGCGGCAAGCAGGGTTGCCAGACGGATGCGGCGGCGGGTCAATGTCACGGATCGGGCCTCGTCATCGGGGCTGCGGTTCCGCCAAGGCTAAAGCCCCCCGCGGGCAGACGCAATCGGCGGTGGCGATCTGACCGCCCCCGATTCTGGCAGATCACGGAATTATCACATGTTCGGATAGTTCGGCCCGTCCCCGCCCTGCGGCGTGGTCCAGACGATGTTCTGGCTCGGATCCTTGATATCGCAGGTCTTGCAGTGCACGCAGTTCTGAAAGTTGATCTGGAATCGCGGAGTGCCGGTTTCCTGCCCCACCACCTCGTAAACCCCCGCCGGGCAGTAGCGCTGCGCCGGTTCGTCGTACTTCGGCAGGTTGACCCCGATCGGCACCGATTCGTCTTTCAGGCGCAGGTGGCAGGGCTGGCTTTCCTCGTGGTTGGTAAAGCTGAAGGCGACATTGGTCAGCCGGTCGAAGCTGATCACCCCATCCGGGCGCGGATAGTCGATCGGCTTGAAGTCCTTGGCCAGCCCGGTCGCCGCGGCATCGGTCTTGCCGTGCTTCAGCGTGCCGAGGATCGAGACGCCAAAGAGGTTGTTGGTCCACATGTCGAAGCCGCCCACCGCCAGCGAGGTCGTCAGCCCGTAATGCGACCACAGCGGCTTGACGTTGCGCACCTTCTTCAGGTCTTTCGCGATCGGCCCCGAGCGCAGATCGGCCTCGTAGCCCGTCAACTCGTCACCCGACCGGCCCGCCTTGATCGCCTCATACGCCGCCTCGGCCGCCGCCTTGCCCGACAGCATCGCGTTGTGGTTGCCCTTGATGCGCGGCACGTTCACCAGCCCCGCCGAACAGCCCAGCAGCGCCACCCCCGGCGCCACCAGCTTCGGGATCGACTGCCAACCGCCCTCGGAGATTGCCCGCGCGCCATAGGCCACGCGCTTGCCGCCTTTCAGCAGTTCGGCGACCATCGGGTGATGCTTGAAACGCTGGAATTCCATGTAGGGGTAAAGGTGCGGGTTGCGATAGTTCAGGTGCACCACGAAGCCGATGTAAACCTGATTGTTCTCAAGATGATAGATGAACGACCCGCCGCCCGCGTTCTTGCCCAGCGGCCAGCCCATCGTGTGGGTGACGGTGCCCTCGCGGTGCTTGGCCGGGTCGATCTCCCAGATTTCCTTCATGCCAAGGCCGAACTTCTGCGGGCAATGCCCTTTTGACAGGTCGAACTTCGCGATCACCTGCTTGGCCAGCGACCCGCGCACGCCTTCCGACAGGAAAACATACTTGCCCAGCAGTTCCATCCCCGGCTCGTAGTTGGGGCCGGGCGTGCCGTCGGCCAGCTTGCCGAACTCGCCCGCCACGACGCCCCTCACCGAACCATCCGCGCCCCAGACGATTTCCGAACACGACATGCCGGGGAAAATCTCCACCCCCAGCGCCTCGGCCTGCGTGGCCATCCAGCGGCAGACGTTGGCCATCGAGACGATGTAGTTGCCGTGATTGCTCATCAGGGGCGGCATCGGCCAGTTCGGGATCCGCATCTGCCCGCCTTCGCCCAGCAGGTAGAAGTTGTCCTCGCGCACCGGCACCATGATCGGGGCGCCCCGCTCGCGCCAGTCCGGCATCAGTGCATCGAGGCCCGAGGGGTCGAGCACCGCGCCGGAAAGGATGTGCGCGCCGACCTCGGAGCCCTTCTCCAGCACCACCACCGACAGATCGGCGTCAAGCTGCTTCAGCCGGATCGCGGCCGACAGGCCCGCGGGCCCGGCGCCGACGATCACAACGTCATAGTCCATCGACTCGCGGACGATCTCGGTCATGCGTCACTCTCCCGGTCGGTGCGGGCCAAGACCCCGCCAATGCGATCCAAATCCTGCCCAGAGCGTTAGCCCGCCAGCCCGGCAAGGGTCAATCGCAACGCGGCATCACGACGTCGCATTTGCCCGATCGGGCGCCGATTTCCCGCCGCATCGCGGCGTTTCCCGGCCGCAGGCTGGCGATGGCGGCGCTCGGCCCTTGCAATCCGGGCGGCGCTGAGGTCAGGTGCCCTTGATAGGACTGAAGGACGGCGTCACGCCCCTGACGGGCGGCTCGGCGCTTTTCATGCACAGGGACCGATGGAAAAGATTCCGATGACCCGCGCGGGTTTTACTGCGCTCGATGACGAACTGAAGCTGCTGAAGTCGGTGGAGCGTCCCGCCGTGATCCGCGCCATCGCGGAGGCGCGCGAACATGGCGACCTGTCCGAAAACGCCGAATACCACGCCGCCCGCGAAAAGCAGAGCTTCATCGAGGGGCGCATCACCCAGTTGGAGGCTTTCCTGTCGCTGGCCGATGTGATCGACACCGCCCGGCTGTCCGGCCCGATCAAGTTCGGCGCCACGGTGACGCTGGTCGACGAGGACACCGAGGAACAGAAGACCTATCAGATCGTCGGCGAGCCCGAGGCCGACATCGAGCGCGGGTTGCTGAACATCAAATCGCCGCTTGCCCGCGCCCTGATCGGCAAGGACGAAGGCGACAGCGTCGAGGTCAAGACCCCCGGCGGCGAGCGCAGCTATGAGGTTCTGAGCATCCGATACGTCTGACGCCCGAAAGACCCTGCCCGTGAGCGACGCAAACCAGACCCAACCGACCGATGCCGCGGGCCCGTTCCCGCCCGAGCCGCGACGCCGCGTCTCCGCGACCGAGGTGGTCGCGGTGCTGCTCAGCCTGCTCTGGCTGGGGGCGGTTGGCACGTTCTTCCTGTACTCCGATGCCCGCGCGCAGGCGGCGGGGGCCACCAACGGGGTGATGACCTTCCTCGCCGTCTTCCTGCCCATCGCGCTGATCTGGGTCGCCACCACCACCGCGCGCACCGTGCACGAGCTGCGCGAAGAGGCGGCGCGGTTGCAGGTCACGGTGGCCGCGATGCGCAGCGCCTATCTGCAGCAGACCGCCGGGCAGACGGCCGGAAGACCCTCGGTGGAACAGAAGCTGGATGAGATCGCGGCCGCCCAGCGCCAGACCGAAACCGCCATCGCCACCTTCACCTCGCGCCGCGAACTGGCCCCGGCGGCCCCGCCGCCCGATCGCAAGACCACCCTCGCCGCCGCGAAACCGGGGCCTGCCGAGGATGAGCCGGCCCTCGCGCTCGGCACCCCGGCCGAGGAGCTGCGGCCGCCGATCTCGATCGGTGACTTCATCCGGGCGATGAACTTCCCCGAGAATGCCGATGACCGCGAGGGCTTCCGCACCCTGCGCGCCGCGCTGGAGGATCGCACCGTCGCCAAGCTGATCCGCGCCGCGCAGGACGTGCTGACCCTGCTGGCCCAGGACGGCATCTTCATGGACGACCTGAAACCCGACCGCGCCCGCCCCGAGGTCTGGCGCCGTTTTGCCCAGGGCGAACGCGGCCGCGCCATCGCGGGCCTTGGCGGCGTGCGCGACCGCTCCAGCCTCGCGCTGTCGTCGGGCCGGATGCGCAACGACCCGGTGTTCCGCGACGCCGCGCATCACTTCCTGCGCCAGTTCGACCGCACCTTTCAGGACTTCGAGAAGAACGCCTCGGATGCCGAGGTCGCCGAACTTGCCGAAACCCGCACCGCCCGCGCCTTCATGCTGTTCGGCCGGGTGACCGGGATTTTCGACTGAGGGCGGGGCCGGGGTTTGGTCCGGCTCTGCGGCACCCATGGACCTTCGCTCCTCTTGCCCGGAATCAAGGGCGAAGCCCGCCGGGCAGCGCCCGACCGCCCCCTGGGCGGGCGCTTTTGCGACGTTGGCGCAGGGCACGACGGTCGGGGATGCCGCACCATAAAGCGCAGACCATCGTCGTTGCAGCGCCCCCCGCGGTCGGGTGCCGCCCTCCGTTGCGCGGTCTGGCGGCTGCTCGCTCCACCCCCGAACATCGGTTTCACGTCGGTGCCTTTTCGGTGTGGTTTCGGTGCGAAATCGGTATGCCGATTTCCCAGCTCTTCCAATGCCTTGACCGCCGAAACCCCGAACCGCGCGTCGCCCCCGGCACGCCCTAGGAAGGTTTCGTTAAGCTCCCGCGAACTGCCCCTTGAACTGCTCGCGCAGCAGGTTCTTCTGGACCTTGCCCAACGCGTTGCGCGGCAGTTCGTCCACCACCACCAACCCCTTGGGCAGCTTGAACTTCGCCAGCCGCCCCGCCAGCGCCGCCAGGATCGCCTCGGTGTCGACGCTCTCGCCCCGCTTCACCACCAGCACGCCGAACACCGCCTCGCCGAAGTCGGGGTGCGGCAGGCCGATCACGGCGGATTCCTCCACCCACAACTGCTCGTCCAGCATCAGCTCGATCTCCTTGGGGTAGACGTTGTAACCCCCGGTAATGATAAGGTCTTTCGCCCGTCCGACGATGCTGAGATAGCCTTCCGCGTCGATCTGGCCGATGTCGCCGGTGATGAAGAACCCGTCGTCGCGCAGCTCCTCGCGGGTCTTTTCCGGCATCTGCCAGTAGCCCTTGAAGACGTTCGGCCCGCGCACCTCGATCATCCCGGCCTCGCCCTGCGGCAGCGTCGCGCCGGTCACCGGATCGGTGATCTTCAGCTCCACCCCCGGCAGCGGCAGGCCCACCGTGCCTGCCCGCCGCTTGCCCTCATAGGGGTTCGAGGTGATCATGCTCGTCTCGGTCATGCCGTAGCGTTCCAGAATGCGGTGCCCGGTGCGCGCCTCGAAATGAACATGCGTTTCCGCCATCAAGGGCGCCGAGCCCGAGGTGAAAAGCCGCATGTGTTCAACGAGTTGCTGCGCAAACCGCGGATGGTCCAGCAGCCGCGTGTAGTACGTCGGCACCCCCATCATCGCGGTCGCCTGCGGCAGCCAGCGGATCACCTCATCGCGGTCGAACCCCGGCAGGAAGATCATCGCCCCCCCGGTCAGCAGGCTGACGTTGCAGGCAACGAACAGCCCGTGGGTGTGGAAGATCGGCAGCGCATGCAGCAGCACGTCCTCCGCCGTGAACCGCCATTCCCGCACCAGCACCTCGGCGTTCGACAGCAGGTTGGCATGGCTCAGCATCGCCCCCTTCGACCGCCCGGTGGTGCCCGAGGTGTAAAGCAGGGCGGCAAGGTCATCGGCCCCGCGCGCCACCGGCGCGAAGCTTTCGGGTTGCCCTGCCGCCGCCGCCGGGAAGCTGCCGCCGCCGTCCGCGTTCAACGTCATCAAGGTCGCGCCCGCCGCCTCCGCCACGGGGGCGAGCGCGACTGCGTTCGCGTCGTCGCACAGAAACAGCCGCGGCGTGGCGTTGTTCAGGAAATAAGCAACCTCCTCCGCGGTATAGCCGGTGTTCAGCGGGAGGAAGATCGCCCCCGCCGCCACCGTCGCACCATAGACCGCCAGGGCCTCGGCCGATTTCGCGATCTGCACCGCTACCCGGTCGCCGGGCTGCACCCCGGCCGCCACCAGAGCGTTGGCGAAGCGTGCCACGGTCGCCGCAAAGGCCCGCCCCGTCACCTCGGACCCGTCCGGCAGGATCAGCAGGCGGCGGTCGCTTTCGGCCAGCGGCGCGAACAGCGCATCGAACAGCAGGTTGGCCATCGTCATCCCTCCCCGGCGGCAATGTGGACGCCGTTCTGGCACGGGCGGGACCGGCGCTCAAGCCGTCGGCGTCAAAGCCGCAGTCGTGACTTGTTCGCATGGCCCCCGCGCTCTACATCAGGGCGATGAAAACCCTGATCCCCTTCCTGAAACGCCCGCCCTTGGTCGCCGTCATCCGCCTTCAGGGCGTTATCGCCGCCGGTGGCCGCACCGGTGGCGGCCTCAGCGACGCCGACCTTGCCCCGGTCATCGAGCGCGCCTTCCGCAAGGGCAAACCCGCCGCGGTGGCGCTCGCGATCAACTCGCCCGGCGGCTCGCCGGTGCAGACGGCGCTGCTGGCGGCGCGGCTGCGGCGGCTGGCGGTCGAGAAAGGCATCCCGATTCACGCCTTCGTCGAGGATGTCGCGGCCTCGGGCGGCTACTGGCTGGCGACTGCCGCCGACCAGATCTGGATCGACGACAGTTCGGTCGTGGGCTCCATCGGCGTGATCTCGTCGAGCTTCGGATTTCACGAGTTGATGACCCGGCAGGGGATCGAGCGACGGGTGCATACGGCGGGCGCGTCGAAAAGCTTCCTCGACCCGTTCAAGCCGGAAAAGCCCGAGGATGTCGCCCGGTTGAAGGCGTTGCAGGAACCCATCCACGCCGCCTTCATCGCGCAGGTCAAGGCGCGGCGGGCCGGGAGACTGGCCGAGGGCGACCTGTTTACCGGCGATGTCTGGGTCGGGCGGCAGGCGGTGGCGGTCGGGCTCGCCGATGGCATCGCGCATCTGGTGCCGAAACTGAAGCAGCTTTACGGCGACAAGGTTCGCCTTGTTCCCTACGGCCCGCGCCGGGGTCTGCTGCGCCGGTTCGGCGCGCAGGTGCTGGGCGAGGCGCTGGCCGGCGTCGAGGATCGCGCGCTCTGGGCGCGGTACGGGCTTTAGGCGAATGGTCAAGGTCGTCGCGCTGTTCCTGCTGGCCATCGTTGCGCTTGCCTTCATCGGGCGGCTTCGCCTGCCCGGCCAACGCGGCGGCAGGGTGGGCGGGCGCAAGTGCCCCGCCTGCGGGCGCTACCGCATCGGGCCGGGCCCCTGCCCCTGTGGCAAGGGTGGGCGGGCATGACCGGGCGCGCGCTGGTCACCGGGGCCGGGCGCAGGCTGGGCCGCGCAATGGCGCTGTACCTCGCCGGGCGCGGGCATGACGTGGCGGTGCACTATTCGTCTTCGCGCGATGAGGCCGAGGCGGTGGCTGCCGAGATCAGGGCGATGGGGCGGCGGGCCGAGGCGCTGCACGCCGATCTGCTGGTCGAGGCAGAGACGGAAACGCTGGTCGGCCGATCCGCCGCGGCCCTTGGCGGGGCGCTGACCGTGCTGGTCAACAACGCCTCGATCTTCGAATACGACAGCCTCGCCAGCGCGACCCGCAAAAGCTGGGATCGCCATCTGGAATCGAACCTGCGCGCGCCCTTCGTGCTGACCCAGGGTTTTGCCGCGCAGGCCCTCCCCCCGGCGGCAGACGCGGCGGGCGAAGCGGTCGCCCGCGCGCTGGTGGTGAACATGATCGACCAGCGCGTGCTGAAGCCGACCCCCGAGTTCATGAGCTACACCATCGCCAAGATGGGCCTCTGGGCGCTGACCCGGACCGCCGCGCAGGCGCTGGCCCCGGGCGTGCGGGTGAACGCGATCGGCCCCGGCCCGACGGTGAAGGGCGCGCGCCAATCCGAGGCGCACTTCGCCCGCCAGCGCGCCGCCACCATCCTGGGCCGCGGCGCGAACCAGGCCGAGATCACCGCCGCATTGGGCTACTTCCTTGACGCTGCGTCAGTTACCGGGCAGTTGCTCTGCGTCGATGGAGGCCAACATCTCGGCTGGCAGACCCCCGACATTCTGGGGCTGGAGGGCTAGCGGCGGCCCTTCACGACGCCGCGGCCTCTTGACTTGTCCACTTTGGGCAAACCCTTCACGAAACCGTTACGAATCTGGTAAGGTTTTCAGATGGTTGCCTCTGACACTAAATTATTTCCCATTAGATCAATGCTTTATGCAAGTGCCCAAAAATTAGGCAAAGTCACGAAGGCCCATGAATTCAACGGAAATTTGCCCCTGCCCGAAAGTTCTCTCCAGACTTGTCCACAGAAACCGTGGACATGTTTTCTCTTGCCCGAGGGCGGATAAGATTGCAGCCAAGGGGCAGGAATCAGGGTGCCGCAGATGACAGACCGTGACCAGACCGAGCTTGCAGCGCCGGCCCTGCCTGCCCTGACCGGCCATGCCCTGATCCAGTCCTTCCTCAAGACGCTGGACGCCTCGCCCGGCGTCTACCGGATGCTGGATGCCGAGGCGCGCGTGCTTTACGTCGGCAAGGCGCGCAATCTGAAGGCACGGGTGTCGAACTACGCGCGGCCCTCGGGACATTCCGGCCGCATCGCGCGGATGATCCGCGAGACGGCGCAGATGATGTTCCTGACCACGCGCACGGAAACCGAGGCGCTGTTGCTGGAACAGAACCTGATCAAGCAGCTCAAGCCGCGCTACAACGTGCTTTTGCGCGACGACAAGAGTTTTCCCAACATCCTGCTCAGCCGCGAACACCGCTTTGCGCAGATCAAGAAGCATCGCGGCAAGCGCAGCGAGAAGGGCAGCTACTTCGGCCCCTTCGCCAGCGCGGGCGCGGTGAACCGCACGCTGAACCAGTTGCAGCGCGTGTTCCTGCTGCGCACCTGCACCGACGCGACGTTCGAAAGCCGCACCCGGCCCTGCCTGCTCTACCAGATCAAGCGCTGTTCGGCGCCCTGCGTCGGCTACGTCACGGAAGCCGACTACAACGCCCTGATCGACGACGCGGAAAACTTCCTCGAAGGCCGCTCGACCGCCGTGCAGGCGCATCTGGCGGCCGAGATGGCGAAGGCGTCGGAGGCGATGGAGTTCGAGCGCGCGGCGGCGCTGCGCGACCGCATCAAGGCGCTGACCCAGGTGCAAAGCGCGCAGGGCATCAACCCGCGCGGGGTGGCCGAGGCCGACGTGATCGCCCTGCATCTGGAGGGCGGGCACGCCTGCGTGCAGGTCTTCTTCATCCGCGGCAACCAGAACTGGGGCAACCGCGATTTCTACCCGCGCACCGGCGCCGGGGCCGAGGAGGCGGAGATCCTGGAGGCCTTCCTCGCCCAGTTCTACGACGACAAGGTGCCGCCGCGGCTGATCCTGCTGTCGCACCCGATCGAGGACGAAGACCTGACGCTGCACCTGCTGGCCGAGCGCGCCGGGCGCAAGGTCGAACTGGCGGTGCCCCAGCGGGGCGAGAAGGCGGAACTGGTCGAGAACGCGCTGCGCAACGCCAAGGAAAGCCTGGCCCGCAAGCTGGCCGAAAGCGCCAGCCAGGCGCGGCTGCTGGAGGGGCTGGCCGAGGCGTTCGACCTGCCGCAGACGCCGAAACGGATCGAGGTCTACGACAACAGCCACATCATGGGCACCAATGCCGTGGGCGGCATGATCGTGGCGGGGGCCGAGGGATTCCTGAAAAGCCAGTATCGCAAGTTCAACATCAAGGGCACCGAGATCACGCCGGGCGACGACTTCGGCATGATGAAAGAGGTGCTGACCCGCCGCTTTGAACGCCTGCTGAAGGAAGACCCCGACCGCACGTCAGAGGCCTGGCCCGACCTGCTGCTGATCGACGGCGGCGCCGGGCAGGTGTCGGCGGTGGCGCGGGTTCTGGCCGACCTTGGCGTTGATGACGTGCCGATGGTCGGCGTTGCCAAGGGCATCGATCGCGACGCCGGGAAAGAGGAATTCCACCGCAGCGGCCTGCCCCCGTTCGCGCTGCGCCACAACGACCCCGTCCTGTTCTTCGTGCAGCGTCTGCGCGACGAGGCGCACCGCTGGGCCATCGGGGCGCATCGGGCGAAGCGGGCAAAAGCGGTGGGCGTCACCCCGCTGGACGATATCCCCGGCGTCGGCGCCACCCGCAAACGCGCGCTCTTGCAGCACTTCGGCAGCGCAAAGGCGGTGGCGCGGGCGGGCCTGCCCGATCTGATGGCGGTCGAAGGGATCTCCGCGACGATGGCGCAGACCATCCACGACTTCTTCCACGACCGTGGCTGATCACGCGCGATCTGCGGTCACGCTTCGGCGAGCCGCCGCCGCCCCTTGTGATCCCCCTTTTCGTGACCCGTCCGAATGGGCTAGGTATGCGCCATGAGATGGTGGATCCCGAACAGCCTGACCGTGCTGCGACTTTTCGCGGCGCCCGGTGTGCCGGTCATGTTTCTTTATTTTCAGCGCCCCGCCGCCGACTGGTTCGCACTCGGCCTTTTCGTGATCGCCTCGCTGACGGACTGGATCGATGGCTACCTTGCCCGCCGCTGGGGCCAGGAATCAAAGTTCGGCACCATGCTCGACCCGATCGCCGACAAGGCGATGGTGGTGATCGCGCTGGTTGTCATCACCGGGTACTCCGGCATGAACCCCTGGCTGATCCTGCCCGTCACGGTGATCCTGTTCCGCGAGGTCTTCGTGTCCGGCCTGCGCGAGTATCTGGGGTCAAGGTCCGGGCTGCTGGCGGTCACCAAGCTGGCGAAGTGGAAGACCACGGCGCAGATGCTGGCGATTGCCGAGCTGTTTCTGGGCACCGGCCTTGGCTATGTCGAGGATCGCGGCTTGCAACCCGCGCACTGGTCGGCCACCTCGGCCACGCAGCTTGGCCTGGTGCTGATCTGGCTCGCGGCGGCGCTGACGCTGTGGACCGGGATCGACTACTTCCGCAAGGCGTTGCCCTTCCTGCGCAGCGAAGTGAAATCATGATCGACGTGCTTTACTTCGCCTGGGTGCGCGAACGCATTGGCCTGCCGAAGGAACGCATTGAAACCGGGGCCGCGACGGTGGCCGACCTCGTCGCCGAACTGCGCCTGCGCGAGGAGCGGTATGAGGCCGCCTTTGCCGATCTTTCCGCCCTGCGGGTGGCGGTCGATCAGCAATTGACCGGCTTCGACGCCCCGCTGGCGGGTGTGCGCGAGGTCGCCTTCTTCCCGCCGATGACCGGGGGCTGACGTGGCGGTGCGCGTCCAGGCCGCACCGTTTGACCTTGGCGCCGAAGTCGCCGCCTTCGGGCAGGGCCGCGCCGATGTCGGCGCCCTCGTCACCTTCACCGGTGTCGTGCGCGACCGTGATGGCGGCGGCTTGCAGCGGATGGAGATCGAGCACTACCCCGGCATGACCGAACGCGCCATCGCCGCCATCGAGGCCGAGGCCGTGGCCCGCTGGAACCTGCGCGACAGCCTGATCATCCACCGCTTCGGCCCGCTGGCGGTGGGCGAGGCGATCATGATGGTCGCCACCGCCGCACCGCACCGGGGCGATGCCTTCGCCGCGGCCGAGTTCCTGATGGACTACCTGAAATCCCGCGCGCCGTTCTGGAAACGCGAGGTCACGACCGCCGGTGCCGAGTGGGTCGCAGCCAAGGACGAAGACGAGGCGACGCTGGCGCGCTGGTGAACAACCACACACCTGAGTGAAACAGTCAACAATTCGCTTCCCCCGACTCGGGCGATGATCTAACGCTGGATCGAAGGCGCGGCAGGCCCCGCGCTGTGGAGAACCCGATGACCCTTTCCGCCATGCTGCGCCGCGCCACGATCATTCTGGCGCTTGTCCTGCCGGGCGCGCCCGGCTGGGCAGACACGCCCACCGCCGTCACGCTGACGCTGACCGACGGCAAGGCCGACCCGACCAGCCTTGACGTGCCCGCCGGGGTCCCGTTCACGCTGACGGTGCGCAATACCGGCAAGACTCCCGCCGAATTCGAAAGCCACCGCCTGCATATCGAGAAGATCGTGGCACCGGGGGCCGAACTGACGCTGCCGCTCACCCTGCCCGCGGGCGCCTATCCCTTCCTCGACGACTTTCACGGCGCCGCCAAGGGCGTGATCACGGCGAAATGAGAAAGGCCGCACGATGACCGGGCAGATCATTTTCATCCTCTGGCGTGAAAGCGTCGAGGCCCTGCTGGTCATCGGCATTCTTGCCAGTTGGCTCAGCAACCGCCAGGCCGGGCCGCGCGCGCGCGCCTACCTGTGGGGTGGCGTGGCGGCGGGTCTTGCCGTGGCCCTGGGCTTTGCGGCACTGGTGCTGGGCTTTTCGGAGTTGCTGTCGGGCGCGATGCGCGAAGGGTTGATGACCGGAATGGTCTTCCTCGCCTCGGCGCTGATCGTGCAGATGGTGGTCTGGATGCGTCGTCATGGCCGCACCCTGAAGCGCGAGCTGGAGACCGGGCTGGAGACCGCGGCGCGCGCCGACCACTGGGGCACCGTGTTCCTGCTCGCCATGCTCGCCGTGGCGCGCGAGGGCAGCGAGACCGTTGTCTTTCTCTATGGCACGGTGGCTGCGGCGCCGACGGCGACGCTGCCGGGCGTTCTGGCGGCGGTGGCGACCGGATTGGCCGCTGCCGCGCTGACCTATGCGGCGCTGCGGCTCGGCAGCCGGTTCCTGCCCTGGCGGTGGTTCTTCCGGGTGTCCGAGGTCGTGCTGCTGCTGCTGGGGGCCGCGCTGTTCGTCACCGGCGTTGGCGATCTGGTGGCGGCAGGCCTGCTGCCCTATGGCGCCTCGCTCTGGGATACCGGCGCCCTGCTGGACGACAGCGGCCCGGTGGGCGGGATGGTTGCCGCGCTGACCGGCTACCGATCCGCGCCCGATGCGGTAACGCTGGGCGCCTGGATCGTCTACTGGGGCCTGGTCGCACTGACCCTGCGTGTGCAGGTTCGGCGGGCGCGCGCCGCCGAACGCGCAGCCTGATCTGGATCAAGGCGCGACAGGCCGTCGCGCGCGATTTTGCGCGTGTCGTGCCATATCCGGCCGCGACACAATGCAAGGACTTGAATATGTTTGGAAATGCACCATCAGGCTGGCGCAAGCCAGCGACCCGAGCGGCGCTGATCCTCGGCGCTGTGGCGGTATCTGCGTCGGCAGCTTTCGCGGCGGCCGACGTCGCGGCGGGCAAGACGCTCTTCCTGCAGAAATGTTCGGTCTGCCACAAGCAGGACGCCACGGGCGGGATCACCTTCGGCGACACCAAGTCGGCGAACCTGACCGAAGAATCGCTTGAGCCGCTTTATCACAAGGACGCCGCGAAGATGAAGGCCTCGATCCTTGATGGCGTCGACGAGGAAGGCGGGCCATTGGACAAGGTGATGCCGCGCTGGAAGGGCAAGATCACCGACGCGCAGGCGGACGATGTGGTCGCCTATCTGCTGACGCTGACAACCAAGTGACGATCCGGCCTTTTTCCATTCGCGACCGACAGTTGGGATGCGCCGGTCGGGATGGGAAAATGCCGAGGTACCGGCGGGCATGCTGCGCTTGGGCAGTGTGCCCGCCCTTTCAATTGGCGTTCATGCGCTCGATATAGCTGCGCAGTTCCTCGGCCTCGCGGCGGGCGTCGCGCAGACCTTCCATCGCGGCGCGCAGTTCGGCCTCGGTCTGCGAGATCTGGCTCGTCAGATCGGCCTCGCGGTCCTGGATGTATTCGATCGCCTGATCACGCGTTTCCTCGGCCTCGTGCAGCGACTGCGCCATCAGGTCCAGTTCGCTCATGTCGGCCTGGCTGACCCGTGTGAAGCGGTGCAGCAGCCAGTAGGCGAACCACCCGAGGGCAAAGGCCACGAACAGGAGCGTGGCCGTCACGGCGATGAATTCGGTCCGGTTCATGGCTTCCTCACGTCAGTTTCCTGGGGGCCGCGTCTTGGGTCGCACCGTGTCTTGCACCGGGGCGCTGGAACCGGTGCCGGTCACATCGTCGGTCGCGCCCGACCCGGTTGAATCCATCGCCGGGGCGTCGCCATCCGTTGCGTTCGGGTCGGCACTGGAATCGCTGCCCGCACCGGCGTTGGGGTCCATGACAGGCGCGGCGGCATCCGGGGTCGCGGGCGCGGTCGCCTGATCCGGGCTTGCGGCATCCGGCGTCTGGTCGGCGGCGGGCTGGCCCGCATCCGGCGCATCGGGCAGAAGCGTGATCTCGATCCGGCGGTTCGCCTCGCGGCCCGTGTCGCTGCCGTTATCGGCGATCGGATGCGTTTCGCCATAGCCGCGCGCGACGAGGTTGCCAACCAGCACACGCCGCTGCGACAGCGCAGCCAGCACCGCCTCTGCCCGCGCCTGGCTGAGGGCGAGGTTCATCTGCGGCCGCCCCTGGCTATCGGTGTATCCGGCAATTTCCATCTTCGCATCGGTGCATTTGCGCAACGCGGCGGCGACGGCGTCCAGCGTCGGCGCAGAGTCGGCCGTGAAGGTATCCGAGCCCGGCTCAAAGGCGATCTTGTGCACGGCCATCGCCGTCTTGACCGTGTCGGCGCATTCCTGCGGCGTGGGCAAGCCCGCCTGCGGGTCGTAGCGTTTGTCATAAGCGACCTTGATCGAGAATGCCTGCCCTTGCCCCAGCTTGCCCGACAGGATGCGCGAGATGCGGTCCTGCGCGTCCGGCACACCTGCGGTGCCGGTCACGACGACCAGATCGGGTTGCACCAGCAGGGTGCCGTCGTGCAGCACCGACAGCGCCTCCAGCCCGGCCAGCACGCGCACCGGCCAGCCGTCGGGCAGCTTGTCGTCGGTCCGCGTCGCAGTGAACACCTGATCGGCGCCAAAGCGGGCGCGGGCGTAGCTGTCCACCACGTTGCGCATCCGGTCGTCGGTCAACCGCCCGCGCAGCGCCACCTTGCCGTCGGGCGTCAGGGCAACGGTGAACTCCACCGGCCCATCCGATTTCGTCGCCGCCGCCTTCTTCGGCAGCGTCGCGTTCAGCGAGAACACATCGGGCAGCGTCGCCCCCAGTTCACCCACCACCTTGTCAAAGCTCGCCTGCGGCGTATCCTCGGTCGCCAGCAGCGACACGTCGGCATCCGAGAACGTGACGGTGCCCCTGCCAAGCTCTTTCACCGCGGCGATGCCTTGCACCGCAGCCTCGGCCCAGTGCGGCGTCGGCACCCCCATGCCCACCGTGCATTGCACCTTGCCGATGACCCCGGCCGCCACCGCGGCCGCAACGATCTGGTCGCGCGCCTTGTCGGTATCGGCGGAACAGGCATCGAAGCGCGGGCCCGCGTCATCGATCACAAAGCGCAGCGTGAAGGGCGTGATGACCGGTCGCGGCGCCGAGATCACCACCTCGACCGCAAGCCCCGGTGGCGCGGCGCGGGCAAGGTCGGTCTCGTAATGGTGCTGCTCGGTCTCGCTGCTGGCGATCCCGGTCACGCGCACCTTGTCGGCCGAGATCGAAATCTTTGCGCGCGGCAGTTCCTTCAGCGCCGCCAGGCCAAAGGCCAGGGCCTGATCCCAACCCGCGGGCACCGGCGCGTCGGCGGTTTCCAGCAAGTCGGTGACGCCACCCGGTGTCGTCAGGGCCGCCACGCGCTGAGCGATGACGTCATGGCCGATCGCCGCGGGCACCAGCCCGATCAGCGAGATACCGTCGCCGTTGCGCAGCATCTCGACCGAGAATCGGGGCGGCGGGATGTCCTGCGCCGGGGTCACCTGCATCAGGTCGCGGACCCGGGCGGAATCGACCGAAGAGTTGACGATCGCCAGCACCTTGAACCGCGCCGCCTCGGTGGGTGCGGTCCCCGTCAGGCTGATCTGCAACCCGTCGGTGGCGACGCGCGCCCAATCGTAACCGTCCACCGAAAGGGTGTGCGACACGATCTGCCGCGTCCGGCGTTCGACTCCGTTCACCGTCCAGACGGCGCCAGCATAGCTTAACGCTGCGGCCGTGGCGAAGGCGGCAAGCGCGATCAGGGTCTGTGTGGGGCGCATGGGCCTTCAGCGGTCTCCGGAGGCGGGTGCCTCTTCCTTAAGCGGCATGAACCGGGGGATCAATCGACCGCAGACCCGGACGGCAAGAAACAGCGCAGCCCTCAGGCCAGCGCCGCCAGCGCGAACAGCACCGCCGGGATCAGCCCCGCCGTGCGGTTCGACCGGAACAGCGTCAGGCAGGCCGCCGGATCGTCGATGTCCAGCTTGGCCAGTTGCCAGGTCAGGTGCCAGCCCAGCCCCCAAGCCCCGCCCAGCGCCAGCACCATCGCCAGCGCCGACACCCGCGGCGTCAGCGCGGTGATGATCGCCAGGCTCATCACCAGCACCGTCACCACGGCAAACGCGCGCAGCCAGTCCGGTGTATCGGCGCCGAACAGCCGCGCGGTGGATTTCACCCCGATCAGTTCGTCGTCGTCCTTGTCCTGATGGGCATAGATCGTGTCGTAGAACAGCGTCCAGGCGATGCCCGAGACGTAAAGCAAAAGCGACGGCCCGCCGATCCTGCCGGTATGCGCGGTCCAGGCCAGCAAGGCGCCCCAGTTGAACGCCAGCCCCAGAAACACCTGCGGCCACCAGGTGAACCGCTTGGCAAAAGGATAGATCGCCACCAGCGCCAGCGAGGCCACGCCCATCTCGATCGCCCTGACATTGAAGGTCAGCAGAATCGCAAAGGCCACCAGCGCCTGCACCGCCATCCAGGCCGCCGCCTGTTTCACCGTCACCTGCCCCGACGGGATCGGGCGCGACCTCGTGCGCGCCACGGCGCCGTCGAACTCGCGGTCGGTGATGTCGTTCCAGGTGCAGCCCGCGCCGCGCATCAGCCAGGCGCCCGCGCCGCAGCCCAGCGCGATCCACACATCGCCCCAGCCCATGCCGACCGGATCGGCCGCCGCCGCTAGCGCCACGCCCCACCAGCACGGCAGCAGCAACAGCCAGGTGCCGATCGGCCGGTCCGCCCGGCTCAGCCGCAGATAGGGGCGCGCCTCAACCGGGGCGTAGCGGTCCACCCAGTTGCCACGCACGGCATCGGCGACCTGTCCCGCCGGCTCTGGAATTCGCTGGGGCTCGGGCATAAGGTCCGCCTCATGTCGGATGCGAAGATCAGGCTCTTTGTAGAGCACCCGCTGGGGCCGGGGCAATCGGTTCCGCTGAGCGCCGATCAGGCGCATTATCTCTTTGGCGTGATGCGGCTTGCGGTCGGCGATGCGGTGCGGCTGTTCAACGGGCGCGATGGCGAATGGCGGGCCGGGGTTGCGGCGGCGGGCAAGCGCGGCGGCCTCCTTGGCTGCACCGGTCAGACGCGGGCGCTGCAATTGCCGCCCGACCTCTGGCTGATCTTCGCGCCGATCAAGAAGGCGCGCACCGATTTCATCGTGGAAAAGGCCGCCGAGCTTGGCGCCGCCCGCATCCTGCCGGTGCAGACCGCGTTCACCAATGCCGAGCGCATCCGCCAGGACCGCCTGCAGGCCCATGCCGTCGAGGCCGCCGAGCAATGCGGCGGCACCTTCGTGCCCGAAGTTGCCGATCTGCAACCGCTCGCCCGCCTGCTCGACCGCTGGCCCGAGGGCCGCCGCATCCTCTGGGCCGACGAAAGCCGCGTCGGGCCCGCCGAGGCGCTGACCGGCCAGCCGCCCGGCCCCTGGGCGATCCTGATCGGCCCCGAGGGCGGCTTTTCCGAGCCCGAGCGTGCCCGCCTGCGCGCCCTGCCGCAGGTGCTGCCGGTCAGCCTCGGCCCCCGCATCCTGCGCGCCGATACCGCCGCCGTCGCCGCGCTGACGCTGTGGCAGGCGACCCTTGGCGACTGGCGGGCGGGCTGAGCGATGGAATTCCTGCGCCCCGAGGCGATGGCCACCCTGCGACGCTGGCGCGAGGTTCTTGTTGCTGCCGCGATCGCGGCGCTCGGACTCTGGATCGCCGCGATGGGGGGGCCGTTCCTCTTGGTCGTCGGAGGTGGCTTCATGGCCCTCGGCCTTGGCCTCGGCATCATCGGCCTGCGCCGGATGCGCTTTTCCCGCGGTGTCAGCGACCCCGGCGTGGTGCAGGTGGTGGAAGGCCAGATCACCTACTTCGGACCGACCGAAGGCGGCTTTGCCGGGCTCTCGCTGATCGACGAGATCGCGCTTCTGACCCGCAATGACCGCCGTGTCTGGCGGCTGTCGCAAAGCAGCGGCGACACGCTTTACATCCCGACGGCCGCCGAAGGGGCCGAGGTGCTCTTTGACGCCTTCGCCGGGCTGCCCGGCCTTGACAGCACCGCCCTGCTGGCCGCGATCGAAGGACCGCCGGACATGCCGCGCATCGTCTGGCGGCGGCGGGCGCAGCGGCGGCTTGCCTGACCGGCCTTGACTTGCCCCCCCTGCCGCGCCACCTGTTGCGCCGGATAGTCGCAGCCCGGAACGGAGCCTCCAGATGTCAATTCCCCAGTCCGGCGGCGGACCGATCGAGTACATGGGCCAACTGGCCGAATACATGGCATCGGGCTGCAAACCGAAGGCTGACTGGAAGATCGGCACCGAGCATGAGAAGTTCGGCTACCTTGCCGACACGCTCGAACCGCTGCCCTACGACGGCCCGCGCAGCATCCGCGCACTGCTGGAAGGGATGCGCGACCGCTTCGGCTGGACCCCGGTCTACGAGCAGGGCGCCATCATCGGCCTGACCCGTGCCGATGGCGCCAACGTCAGCCTGGAACCCGGCGGCCAGTTCGAACTGTCGGGCGCGCAGGTCGACACCATCCACCAGACCCGCGACGAGCTGAGCGCGCACCTGCGCGAGGTGCAGGCCATTGCCGACCCGCTGGGCATCCGGTTCATCGGCCTCGGCGCCGCGCCGGTCTGGACGCATGACCAGATGCCGCTGATGCCCAAGGGCCGCTACAAGCTGATGGACGACTACATGGGCCGCGTCGGCAGCCACGGCACCCAGATGATGCGGCGCACCTGCACCGTGCAGGTCAACCTTGATTTCGCGTCCGAAGCCGACATGGTGCAGAAACTGCGCGTGTCGCTGGCGCTGCAACCGGTCGCGACCGCGCTCTTTGCCAATTCGCCGTTTTTCGAGGGCAAGCCCAACGGCTTCAAAAGCTGGCGCAGCCGCATCTGGCGCGATCTTGACCCGTCGCGCACCGGCATGTTGCCCTTCGTCTTCGAAGAGGGCATGGGGTTTCAGCGCTACGTCGATTACGTGCTCGACGTGCCGATGTACTTCGTCTACCGCGACGGCAAATACATCAACGCGCTGGGCCAGTCGTTCCGCGATTTCCTCAAGGGGCAGTTGCCCGCCCTGCCCGGCGAAAAGCCGACGCTCAGCGACTGGGCCGACCACATGACAACGGTGTTCCCCGAGGCGCGGGTGAAGAAATACCTCGAAATGCGCGGCGCCGACGGCGGCGATGCGGCGCATCTGAGCGCGCTGCCCGCACTCTGGGTCGGGCTGCTCTACGACCAGACGTCGCTCGATGCCGCCTGGGATCTGGTCAAGGGCTGGGACGCCGAAACCCGCAGCGCGCTGCGCGTGGCGTCATCGGTCGACGGTCTTCAGGCCGATACGCATGGCGTGAAGATGCTCGACCTCGCCCGCGAGGTGGTCGCCATCTCCGAGGCCGGGCTGAAGGCGCGCGCCAGACCGGGCGCGGGCGGCCGGATCCCGGACGAAACCCACTTCCTCGACGTACTGAAGGACAGCGTCGAAACCGGCCGCACCCCGGCTGACGAGTTGCTGGCGCATTATCATGGCGACTGGGGTGGCGACCTCAGCCGGATCTATGCGGACTACAGCTACTAGGGCGAATTGCGGTCTATCTGACAGGACGACATCAGAGTTCGCCCAAGTCCTGGGGCGAATTCTGATTCAGGATCAACGCAAACCGCTTTGGAGCGCCGCGCCGCCGCCCGCACTCAGGCGGGCGAGCCAAAGCGGTTCGACCCCTGGGTGCCCGCCTGGACGTACCAGTACAGCAGGATCAGCCAGCCGATCACCGGGATAAGCCCGATCAGCAGCCACCAGCCCGAACGGTCGATGTCGTGCAACCGGCGGGCCGCCACGGCAAGGCTGGGCAACAACAGCGCCAACGACACCAGCCCCCCGATCAGCGCCGGCTGGTAGTTGAACGCCATGCCCCCGTCTGCCGCGGCCATGTGCATGTCGCGCACGCCGAACAATGTGCGGTCCAGGACGCTCGCGATGATATGCATAAGCACGTTGAACAGCGCGAACCACCAGAACTCGGGCCGGGCCGCGCGCCCGCTGAACGTGGCGTAGTTCGACAGGCAGGTCCGTACGGAAGTCTTGAAATCCATGGCGCGTCCCTCTTGGCGTTTTGTGCCTGAAGGATGCCCGCGCTGTGGCAATTTGTCTACGAAATTGCGTCAGGTGGCTGTTTTCCGGCCGATCTTCGGTTCCGTGCCCGCCTTGAGCCTGCGGATGTTCGCGGCGTGGCGGAGGTAGATCAGCACCGTCAGGATCACCACCAGAAACAGCATCTGGCCCTGCCCGAAGGGCAGCAGCCACAGGCTCGTCAGCGCCGCCGCCATCAGGGCCGCGACCGATGACACCCGCGCCACCACCGCCACCACCAGCCAGGTGGCGCAACTGGCCAGCCCCACCGGCCAAGCCAGCGCCAAGAGGATGCCCAGGAACGTCGCCACCCCCTTGCCACCCTTGAAGCGCAGGTAGATCGGGTAAATGTGGCCCAGAAACGCCGCCAGCGCCGCGACCTGCGCCGCATCCTCGCCCAGCGCGAACCGCCCGGCCAGCACCGCCACCGCCCCCTTGGCGCCATCCAGCACCAGCGTCAGCAGGGCCGCCAGCTTGTTGCCGGTGCGCAGCACGTTGGTCGCGCCGATGTTGCCCGACCCGATCGCGCGAATATCGCCCAGCCCCATCGCCCGCGTCACCAGCACCCCGAACGGCACCGAGCCGAGCAGGTAGGCCAGCACCGCCACCAGCGCCAGTTGCCAGGGTTGGCTCGTGATCTCCGGCATCCCCTAGCCCTCCCGCCCGTAAACCTGCACACCGCCGACAAAAGTCGCCAGCACCTTACCCTCCATCTTCGCGCCGTCAAACGGCGTGTTCTTCGACTTCGACGCCAGCATGGTGAACCGGTCGAGCACGAACGGCGCATCGGGGTCAAAGAGCACCAGATCGGCCGGCGCCCCCACCGCCAGCCGCCCGCAAGGCAGGCCCAGCCGCTTCGCCGGGTTCAGGCTCATCGCCCGGAACAGGCGCGGCAGGGTCATGGTGCCGTCGTGATAAAGCCGCATCGCCGCGGGCAGCAGCGTCTGCAACGCCACCGCGCCCGCCGCCGCCTCCTCATAGGGCAGGCGTTTGGATTCCTCGTCCTGCGGGGTGTGCATCGAACATAAGGTGTCGATCAGGCCCGAGGCCAGCGCCTGCGCCACCGCCACCCGGTCATCCTCGGCCCGCAGCGGCGGCGTCAGCTTGAAGAAGGTGCGATAGTCGCCCACGTCGAACTCGTTCAGCGTGACATGGTGGATCGACACCCCCGCCGTCACATCAAGCCCGTTCGCCTTCGCCCGTTCCAGCGCGGGCAGCGTGCGCGCGCAGGTGATCTGGTCGGCGTGGTAGCGCGCCCCCGTCATCTCGACCAGCGCCATGTCGCGGTCGAACCCCATCCGCTCCGCCATCGCGCTGACGCCCGGCAGGCCCTTCAGGCTGGCGAACTTTCCGCTCGTCACCGCCGCCCCCTTCGACAGCCCCGGATCCTGCGGATGCCCGATCACCAGCGCCCCCAGGCTGCGCGCATAGGTCATGCAGCGCGACAGCACCTTGCTGTCGGCCACCACATGGTCGCAATCGGTGAACGCCACCGCCCCCGCGTCGAGCAGGAACCCGATCTCGGTCATCTCGCGCCCCTCGCGGCCCTTGGTCAGCGCCGCCATATGCCGGATATGCACCGGCGACGCCCCCGCCGCCCGCCGCGTCACGAACTCCAGCGTCTCCGGGCTGTCGATCGCCGGATGCGTGTCGGGCCGCGCGATGATCGTCGTCACCCCCCCCGCCGCCGCCGCCAGCCCCGCCGAGCGGAACGACTCCTTGTGCCGCTCGCCAGGCTCGCCCACCTTGACACCAAGGTCGACAATGCCGGGCGCGAGGCAGTGGCCGTGGCAGTCGATGATGCGGCCTTCGGGGGCCAGATCGCCCACAGCGGCGATCACCCCGTCCTCGATGCGCAGGCTGCCAAGGGTCTCCTCGCCCGAGTCAGGGTCGATCAGGCGGGCGTTGGTGAAGGTAATTGTCGCACTCATGCCGCGCCTCGCTGCAACCCTTGGATCAGATCATAGACGGCCCGCGCGTCGGGGATCAGTTCGAAACCCACGGGCCGAGTTGCGGGAGATGACCTTACTCTGGATCCGTGCCAGAATAGGATAGTCAGCGGCATGACCCGGACGGCCCCGAACCAGACGTTACCGTCCGAATTTCCGCCGCGGCCCTCATCCAACGTCACCTCGGTGGAGGGCGATATCGCGTAGCGATCGACCGCCTGCTCAGGGTACGACCTGACCGCTCGCGCCCAGCGGTTGCTCAGAAGGTATGTCGTCGCACGCCTTGTCCGGGCATCCCGGACTGGCAGGAGTACGAGGAAGCGAATGGCAATGCCGAGCATGATGAGTCCGAACGGAAGGATCACGATGAAATAGGCGATCAGAAAAGCCTTGCCCGAGCCGAAATGGATCAGGGCTAGGCACGCCATGACAAGAGCTATGACCCCGCTGTAGGGGTCCAACGGTGTCCGCCACCTGAGGATGAACCGCCCGTCCGGCTGACCCTGCCAGATCACCCGCTCACCGGGTTCAAGAATGGCGGACCAGTCGCCGCTCACCCCACCGCCCCCGCCGCCATCCGTCCCCGCTCCGCCTTCAGGTTCCGCGCCAGCAGGTCCATCGCGGCCATCCGCACCGCCACCCCCATCTCCACCTGCTCCTGAATCACGCTCCGGTTGATGTCGTCGGCCAGCTCGCCGTCGATCTCCACCCCCCGGTTCATCGGCCCCGGATGCATCACGATGGCGTCGTCCTTGGCGAACGACAGCTTTTCCGCGTCGAGGCCAAAGCGGTGGTAATACTCCCGCTCCGACGGGATGAAGGCGCCGTCCATCCGCTCCTTCTGCAAGCGCAGCATCATCACCACGTCGGCGCCCTCCAGCCCGGCGCGCATGTCGTCGTAGACCTCGCAGCCGAACTCGGAGACACCCGCGGGCATCAGAGTCGGCGGCCCGATCAGGCGGATGCGGTTCTCCATCTTGCCCAGCAGCAGGATGTTCGACCGCGCGACCCGCGAATGCGCGATGTCGCCGCAGATCGCCACCGTCAGCCGCTGCAACCGCCCCTTCGCCCGCCGGATCGTCAGCGCATCCAGCAATGCCTGCGTCGGATGCTCATGCCGCCCGTCGCCCGCGTTCAGCACGGCGCAGTTCACCTTCGACGCCAGCAGATTCACCGCGCCCGACGACGGATGCCGCACCACCAGCAGGTCCGGCCGCATCGCGTTCAGCGTCAGCGCGGTGTCGATCAGCGTCTCGCCCTTCTTCACGCTGGAATGGGCGACCGCCATGTTCATCACATCCGCCCCCAGCCGCTTGCCGGCCAGTTCGAAACTCGCCTGCGTGCGGGTGGAGGCTTCGAAGAACATGTTGATCTGCGTCATCCCCGCCAGCGTATCGGTCCGCTTGATCGTGCGGCGGTTGAGGTCGACGTAGGTGTCGGCCAGATCAAGAAGGGTGCGAATCTCGTCGGGGGCCAGATGCTCGATGCCAAGCAGGTGTCGCGCGCGGAATGTCATGGGGCCTCCGGTCTTTGCTGGCTTATAGGAAGCCCCACCGTCCCGGGCAAGCCTTCCGCCGCCCACCTTCTTCCGTTCTCAAGTATCCCACGGGGGTGTGGGGGTGTGAAACCCCCACTCCTGCGCCTGTGGATATGCCTGCCCGCCGGGCCATTGCCGTTTCGGACCCATGCGCCTAGCTTGGCGGCATGGAACAGGGGCTCGACTTTCACGCGGCACTGGCCGCGCTGGCGTGGCAGGTGGAGCTTGGCGCGGATGAGGCGATCGGCGAACAGCCGGTGACCCGCTTCGATGCCGTCGAGCCCGTCGCCGCCCCGCGCGCCGCGCCACCAGCCCCCGATTTTTCGCAGAAAAATCATGCCCTCCCCGATGCAACCGGCCCGGACCCCGTCGCCGCCGCCCGCGCCGCCGCGCAATCCGCCCGCACGCTTGCCGACCTTCGTGACGCCATCGCCGCCTTCGACCTCTGCGAGTTGAAAAAGGGCGCGCGCAACACCGTTTTCGCCGACGGCAACCCCGCCGCCCGTGTGCTGATCCTGGGCGAGGCGCCGGGCCGCGAGGAAGACCTCGAAGGCCGCCCCTTCGTCGGCCGCGCCGGGCAGTTGCTGGACCGGATGCTCGCCGCCATCGGGCTCGACCGCACCTCGGACGACCGCGCCCGCGCCGTCTACATCACCAACGTCATGCCCTGGCGCCCGCCCGCCAACCGCGACCCCTCGCCCGAGGAGATTGCGATGATGCTGCCCTTCGTCGAACGCCACATCGCGCTGGTGGCGCCACAGGTGCTGGTGCTGATGGGCAACACGCCCTGCGCCGCGATCCTCGGCCGTCGCGGCATCCTGCGCCTGCGCGGCCAGTGGCAGACCGCCCTTGGTCTGCCGGTGCTGCCGATGACCCACCCGGCCTACCTGCTGCGCACGCCTTCCGCCAAGCGCGAGGCCTGGGCCAACCTGCTGGACCTGCAAGCCAAACTCCGGACCCTGCCATGACCCGCATCGACGAGACGAAAGAGTTCATCCCCCTCAACATCGCCGTCCTCACCGTCTCCGACACCCGCACCACGGTCGACGACCGCTCCGGCGACACGCTGGTAGAACGGTTGACCGGTGCGGGCCACAACCTTGCCGCGCGCGGCATCGTCCGGGACGACCGCGCCACCATCGCCGACCAGCTTCGCCAATGGTGCGCCGATCCGGAGGTGGACGTGATCCTGACCACCGGCGGCACCGGCCTGACCGGGCGCGACGTCACCGTGGAAGCCCACCGCGACGTCTATGAGAAAGAGATCGAGGCGTTCGGCACCGTCTTCACCATCGTCTCGATGCAGAAGATCGGCACCAGCGCCGTGCAATCGCGCGCCACCGGCGGGGTGGCAATGGGCACCTACCTCTTTGCCCTGCCCGGCAGCCCCGGCGCCTGCCGCGATGCCTGGGACGAGATCCTGCGCTGGCAACTCGACTACCGCCACCGGCCCTGCAACTTCGTCGAGATCATGCCCCGGCTGGAAGAGCACAAACGGCGGAAGTAGCCGCCGCCCGGCCCGAACGTCGGTCAACGTCGGTGCGAAATCGGTGCTCTTTCGGTGCTCTTTCGGTATGCCGATTTTCCAGCTTCGCCAAAGGTTTGCGCGGCAAATATCGGCTTTTCTGCACGCCGTCGGAACGCCCCGTCAGGAGTTCCTTAACCCGCCGGGCAGCCCGACAGTTCCACCGCGCGGGTCTGCCCGAGGATGGTGATCGTCATCTGTGATCGGTCGAGCGCGAAGGGCGCGGAATTCGACGGCACCAGATCGGCCCCCGCGACGACGTCGCCGCCCTGCCGATCGGTGGTGGTGGCACCGATCCAGATCGAGGGGTCCGCGGTCTCGAACAGCGCGGTTTCAGCGGCCCCGTCCGCTGCCAGGCCGATATGCGCGGTCAGGTGCAGCCCGTCCTTGATCGGGGTGACCGCACAGGTGAAGCGCGTCACCCCGGCCGCCGACCCGCTGGTCGGCGTCGCCGCCAGTGCCGCGCGGATCACCGGATCGGGCGCGCCGGGCGCCGCAAGCGCGGCCTCCAGATGCAGTTCCACCGGCATGCAGATGTCGTTGCACACACCGATGGCCACCGTGCCCTTCACCTCCATCGGCTGCGACGGGTCTTTTGCGGTGAATTCCATCGGCAGAACAAGGTCGTGCATGTAGCCGACGCTTTGCATCCCGTTCGCCTCGAACACTGTCGGGCGGGGCCAGTGGAACGCGACCGAGGCCACATTGGATGATCCCGACCAGTCGAAGCTGGGCGGAATGCCCGCATCGCCCGGCGCCCGCCAGTACGTTTTCCAGTGATCCGCCAGATGCAGGTGCAGCGCGGCCATGTGGGTGCCCTGCGGCGTCTGCCAGCCGGTCAGCACCTCGGCCTGCACCACATCCTCGGGCGAAACCGGCCCGGCCATCGCAGGCAAGGCAGGGCCGAGGGCCAGAATCATGGTGGCGGCGAGTTGAAATGGACGGCGTTTTCTCATGGCGCGGACAATACGCCGTGAGGCCGGGATGGGAAATCACGATGTGGCGAAACACCGCCGTGTCATCCCGCCGTGACCCTTGCGCCCGAGGCCGCCCGCCCCCATCCTTTCCCGCATGACCGCACAGACCGATTCCATGAACCTGACCGGCAAATTCCTGATCGCGATGCCCGGCATGGGCGATCCGCGCTTTGACAAGGCGCTGATCTTGGTCTGCGCGCATTCGCCCGAGGGTGCGATGGGGCTGATCGTCAACAAGCCGATGCGCGAGCCGGGCTTCCGTGGCCTGCTGGAACAGCTCGACATCGCGCCGGGCGACGACTGCGCCGAGGTGGCCGTCCATTTCGGCGGCCCGGTCGAAGGCGGCCGCGGCTTCGTGCTGCACTCGGCCGACTACACCTCGGGGGGCGGCACGCTGCGCGTCAACGAGGCCTTCGGGATGACGGCGACGCTGGAAGTCCTGGAAGACCTTGCCAACGGCAATGGCCCCGACAAGGCCTTGCTGGCGCTTGGCTATTCCGGCTGGGGGCCGGGCCAGATCGAGCAGGAGATCCTGCGCAACGGCTGGCTTAGCTGCGATGCGACGCCGGGCATCGCCTTTGCGGCCGAGAGCGCGACGAAATGGGAACGCGCGCTGAAATCGCTGGGGGTCGAGGCGTTGACGCTGTCGGCGACGGCCGGACGGGCCTGACCGGCGGGCGGGATCGCTTGGGGCGGCCCGCGCCTTCGGCGAGGATATTTTCACCAAGATGAAATCAGGGGTGCTGTCCTGCGGACCGGGGCGCGGCGGCGCGGCGCAGCCGGTCGTTGATCGCGCGGCCAAGGCCGTGGTCGGGCACCGGGGCGAAGGCGATGGGGGCGCCATTGGCGCGCGCGTCGGCCGCACGCAGGGTGTGGAACAGGGCCGCCGCCGCCTCGACCAGGTCGCCTGTGGCCGACAGCGTCATCGGCGCGGCGGCGCTGGCGGGGCCGAAGCCGACCCAAAGCTCGCCGGGGCGCGGCGCGGTGACATTCAGCCGCACCGGCGCACCAGGGGCGTAGTGCGAGGCAAACTGGCCCGGCGCGGTGATCCCCTCGCCCTGCGGC
The DNA here is from genome assembly GCF_964715405.1 of Solirhodobacter sp. Classification (NCBI taxonomy): domain Bacteria; kingdom Pseudomonadati; phylum Pseudomonadota; class Alphaproteobacteria; order Rhodobacterales; family Paracoccaceae; genus Solirhodobacter; species Solirhodobacter sp. The sequence continues at coordinate 56,396 of NZ_CBAICG010000017.1, forward strand.
GCCGCAAGGGGGGCGCCGAGGCAGGCCTCGATCACCTCGACGGGCAGCCCGCCAGGACGCAGCAGCGTGGCGGCACCGGACAGCCCGACGATCGTCGATTCGACCCCCACCCCGCAGGCCCCGCCATCGACAACCGCGTCGATCCGGCCCGCGAGCCCGTCGAGCACATGCACCGCCCGTGTCGGGCTGACCCGGCCCGAGGGGTTGGCGGAGGGCGCGGCGACCGGCCCGCCAAAGGCGCGCAAGAGCGCCTGCGCCACCGGATGCGCGGGCACCCGCAGCGCGACGGTATCAAGCCCGGCGGTGACCAGCGCCGACAGCCCGGCCTCGGGGCGCAGCGGCAGCACCAGCGTCAGCGGGCCGGGCCAGAACGCCTCGGCCAGCCGCGCGGCCTCGTCCGACACCACCGCGATGCGACGGGCGGCGGCAAGGTCGGGCAGATGCACGATCAGCGGGTTGAAGCGCGGCCGCCCCTTGGCAGCGAAGATGCGCGCCACCGCGCGGTCGTCACGGGCATCGGCGCCAAGGCCGTAGACCGTTTCGGTCGGGAACGCCACGAGGCCGCCCTGCGCAAGCAGCGCCGCCGCGCGCGAAATGCCATCCGGCGTGGCGGGCAGGGTCTGGGTGATCGGGGCTTGCATCTTGTGACGTGGCGTTGGACTTGATGACGGGCGGCCATGCGCTAGCGTGACCGCAGATGATTGTCACATACGCGCGCACCCCGATGATGCCAAGCCGCGCCAGAAGGAGGCCCCGATGCCTTATCGCGCCCCGGTCGGTGAATTCCGGTTCCTGTTCGATCACGTCGTGAACTTTGCCGATGTCACCGCCACCGACCGTTTCGCCGAGGCGGGCGAGGTGACCGAAGCGATCCTGACCGAGGCGGGCAGGCTGTGCGACACCGTGATGGCGCCGTTGCAGCGCGTGGGTGACAAGACCCCCGCACGGCTGGAAAACGGCATCGTGCGCACCTCGCCCGGCTTTGCCGAGGGCTACGCCGCGATCCGCGATGGCGGCTGGGTGGCGATCTCGGCCGATCCGGACTATGGCGGCATGGGCCTGCCGATCACGCTGACCTCGGCGGTGAACGACATGATGTCGGGCGCCTGCCTTGCGCTGCAACTGAACCCGCTCTTGACGCAGGGCCAGATCGAGGCGCTGGAACACCACGCCAGCGACGAGATCAAGGCGACCTACCTGCCCAGGCTGATCTCGGGTGAGTGGACCGGCACGATGAACCTGACCGAGCCGCAGGCGGGCAGCGATGTGGGGGCGCTGCGCAGCAAGGCGGAACCGAACGGCGATGGCAGCTTTGCGATCACCGGGCAGAAAATCTACATCAGCTGGGCTGACAACGACTTTACCGCCAACGTCTGCCATCTGGTGCTGGCGCGGCTGCCCGATGGCGGCCCCGGCAGCAAGGGGATCAGCCTGTTCTTGGTGCCCAAGTTCATTCCCGACCCAGAGGGCAACCCCGGCAAACGCAACAGCCTCAACGTGGTCAGCCTTGAACACAAGCTCGGCCTGCACGGCTCGCCCACCGCGGTGATGCAGTATGACGGCGCCACCGGCTGGCTGGTGGGTGAGAAGCACGACGGGATGCGGGCGATGTTCACCATGATGAACAACGCCCGCCTCGCCGTCGGTGTGCAGGGCATCGGCGTGGCCGAGGGCGCCTATCAGCACGCGCTGGCCTATGCGATGGACCGCAAGCAGGGCCGCACGCCGGTGGAAGGTGCCGGAACCATCGTCGATCACGCCGACGTGCGCCGGATGCTGGCCACGATGCGGGCCGAGATCTTCGCCGCCCGCGCCATCGCGCTCGCCTGCGCCGTGGCGATCGACATGGGCCGCGCCACCGGCGAGGCCGAGTGGAACGCCCGCGCCGCGCTGCTGACCCCGATCGCCAAGGCCTACGGCACCGATACCGGCATCGCCGTGGCCAGCACCGGCATGCAGGTGCATGGCGGCATGGGCTTCATCGAAGAGACCGGCGCCGCGCAATACCTGCGCGACGTGCGGGTGACCGCGATCTACGAGGGCACCAACGGCATTCAGGCGATGGACCTTGTCGGCCGCAAGATGATGGACGGCGGCGAGGCCGCCTTCCGCCTGCTGGAGGAGGTCGAGGCCGACGCCGAGGCGGCGCGCGCCCTGCTGCCCGATCTGGCCAATGCCGTCTGGTCGGCCGCCGAGACGCTGCGCGAGGCAACCGAGGCGCTGGTGGGCGCGGGCATGCAGGACCGGTTCGCGGGCGCGGTGCCCTACCTGCGCGCCTTCGCGCTGGTGCTGGGCGGGCACTACCACCTGCGCGCCGCGAGGGCCGAGGGCGGGGAAGGCCCGCGCGCCCGGCTCGCCGCGCTTTACATCAAGCGGCTGCTGCCGGAATACGCGGGGCTGCTGGCCCATCTGCGCGAGGGCGCGGCGGGGCTTTACGCCATCACGCTCGACGACCTGAGCGCGTGATGGACGGCGCGGCCCCCGCCCTGCGCTATCCGTTCGAGACGCCGCCGGGCGAGGGTGAGGGCGTCACGGTGGCGCCCGGCATCCTGTGGATGCGCCTGCCGCTGCCGATGAAGCTCGACCACGTCAATGTCTATGCGCTGGATGACGGCGACGGCTGGACGCTGGTCGATACCGGCTTTGACAGCCGCCGCGCCCGCGCGATCTGGGAGCGGCTGCTGGCCGGACCGCTGGCGGGCAAACCGGTGACCCGCGTCCTGGTGACGCATCACCACCCCGACCACATCGGGCTGGCGGGCTGGTTCCAGTCGCGCGGTGCCGAACTTCTGACCACCCGCACCGCGTGGCTTCTGGCGCGGATGCTGGTGCTGGACGTGGAAGAGGTGCCCAAACCCGAGTCGCTGGCCTTCTGGCGCGCCGCCGGGATGGACGCCGCGATCTACGCCAAGCGCGCTGCCGAACGGCCGTTCAACTTCGCCGACATCGTGACCGCGCTGCCGCTGGGCTATACCCGCATCGCCGAGGGCGACCGGCTGCGCCTTGGCGGGCGCGACTGGCGGGTGCGGATCGGCCACGGCCACGCGCCGGAACATGCCACGCTGTGGTGCGAAGACACGGCGCTGATCCTGGGCGGCGACCAGTTGCTGCCCTCGATCTCGCCCAATCTTGGCGTCTACGCCACCGAACCCGGCGCCGATCCGGTGGGCGAATGGCTGGCCAGTTGCGAAGGCTTCCAGCCCCATGCGCGCGAAGATCAGCTGGTGCTGCCGGGTCACAAGCTGCCCTTCACCGGCCTGCCGCTGCGCCTGAGCCAGATGATCGACAACCACCACGGCGCGCTGGCAAGGCTGCGCGACCATCTGGCCGCGCCGCGCACCGCCGCCCAGTGCTTCGCCCCGCTGTTCAAGCGCGACATCGGCGAGGCGGAATACGGGCTCGCGCTGGTCGAGGCGGTGGCGCACCTGAACCACCTTCTGCACAACGGGCAGGCACGGCGGACCCGCGACACCAAGGGTGCATGGCTTTGGCAGCGCGTTTGACGGCGGCGGCGCCAGAGCTGCGTGACAGGCCCGGATGAATCGGATATGCCCCAGAAAACGTTTGCTGAAGGAGCGGGGAAAATGGACCATCATACGCCGGGCTCGATGGATATCCGGGACCATGAGAAGACCTTCAACGGATTCATTCGCATGGTCAGTTGGGGTGCCATGATCGCGATCTGCATCCTGATCTTCATGGCGCTGGTCGACGGCTGAAGCTGTGGACCGGGGGGCCTGATGCGGCGTGTGCTTCTTTGCCTTGGCCTGCTGGCCATGCTGTCGGCCTGTGGCTCGGGCCGCCCGGTCGCCCCGGAAACCGTGGTCGAACATGCGCGCTATGCCGATCCGGGGCCGTCGACGCTGACGCTGGTGACCTCGATCCGCAATGCCACCGGCGTCGGCGCGCACAGCGCGCTGATCATCAACGGATCGCAACGGGTGATCTTCGATCCGGCGGGCAGTTACCAGGCGACGGTCGACGGGCAGCCGGTGGCGCCGCAGCGGGGCGACGTGATCTATGGCGTCTCGCCCACCGTGCTGGCGAGCTATCTCACGTTCCAGTCGGGCAAGGGCTTCCACGCCACCGCGATCACCATCCCGGTCACGCCCGAAGTGGCCGAGGACGCCTTGCGGAAAGCCGAGGGCCACGGCGCGGTGTCGCAGGCGTTCTGCGCCGATGCGACCTCGTCCCTGCTGGCCTCGTTGCCGGGCTTCGAGATGCTGCACCCCGCGATCTTCCCCCGCCAGTTCATGCGGGAGGTGGCAAAGCTGCCGGGCATCACCATCAAGACCTATGACGGCGGGGCGGAGGTGCCGAACAACGCGGTCCTTACGCCTGACGGGGAACGCCATCTTGGCGCCTACAGCGACTTCTGACGCCCGGCTGCGGCGGCGCGGCGCGTGATGGGCGCAGAACGCATCCGCGTCGGCATCAACCCCGGGCATCGCGCTGCGGTGGCGCAGCTTTACTGGCAGGCTTTCGGCACAAAACTCGGGCCGATCATGGGGCCCGAGGCGCGGGCACTCGACTACCTCGGCCGCGTGATGCGCGAGGATCAGGTGCTGACGGCGGTTTCTCCCGAGGGAGGCCTGATCGGGATGGCCGGCTTTCGCACCGGCGCCGGGGCCTTCGCGCTAGGGCGGCGGGCCGAGATGCGGGCGGTCTATGGCCGCTTTGGCGCGCTCTGGCGGGCCGCGGTGTTGGCGCTGCTGACGCAGGATGTCGACCCCACCCGCTTTCTGGTCGATGGCCTCGCCGTTGGTGCCGGGATGCGCGGGCGGGGCATCGGCAGCGCCCTGCTTGACGCGCTTTGCGCCGAGGCGCGCGGGCGTGGCTATGACGAGGTGTGCCTCGACGTGGCCGACGTGAATCCTCGCGCCCGCGCACTTTACGAACGCCGCGGCTTCGTGGCCCGCGGCACCGCGCGGATCGGTCTTCTGGGCCCGCTCTTCGGGTTTTCCAGCGCCACCCGCATGGTCCGGCGGCTGCTCTGACCGCAATCGTGCGCGGGGCCGACGGCGGAAGTTCGGCCCTGTGGGGGGAAAACATGAAGACCCTGGTTCTCTACGCCCATCCCGCCCAGCAGCATTCGCGGATCAACCGGACGCTGGCCGAAACCGCGCGACAGGTTGCGGGCGTCACCTTCGTCGACCTTTATGCCGAATACCCCCGCTTCACGATCGACATCGACCGCGAACAGCAGCGCCTGCGCGACCACGATGCCATCGTGTTCCAGTTTCCGCTGATGTGGTATTCGACCCCGCCGATCCTGAAGGAATGGCAGGATCTGGTGCTGGAACATGGCTTCGCCTATGGCTACGGCGGCACCGCGCTGGCCGACAAGCTCTGGCTCTGCGCCCTGACTGCTGGCGCGCCAGAGGCCGCCTATGGCCCTGGCGGCCGCCACCGGATGCCGCTGCGCGCGCTGCTGGCGCCGCTGGAGACGGCGGCGAACCTGTGCCGGATGCCGTTCCTGCCACCTTATGTCCTTTACGGCGCGCTCGACGCGACCGAGACGCGCTGTGCCCCGCACGCCGAGGGCTACCGCCGCCTGCTGGAGGCGCTGCGCGACGACCGGCTGGACCTGAACGCCGCTAGGACGCGCGGCCAGTTGACCGCCGACACTCTGCCCACCGTGATCAAGGGAGCCTGAGCGATGAGCGGACTGCTGTTCCAGGCCTTCGTCTACCTCTGCGCCGCCGTCATCGCCGTGCCGATCGCCAAGCGGTTCGGCCTTGGCTCGGTCCTGGGCTACCTGATCGCGGGCATCGTTCTGGGCCCCCTGATCGGCCTTGTCGGCGCCGAGACGCAAAGCATCCAGCAATTCGCCGCGTTCGGCGTGGTGATGATGCTCTTCCTCGTCGGGCTGGAACTGGAGCCGCGTCAGCTTTGGGCGATGCGGCACCGGCTCTTGGGCCTTGGCGGCGCGCAGGTGGCGGGCACCGCCGTGGTGGTGATGGGTGCGGCAGTGCTGGCCGGGATCGGCTGGACCGTCGCGCTGGCGCTTGGCCTTGTCGCCTCGGCCTCGTCCACCGCCATCGTGTTGCAGACGCTGGGCGAAAAGGGCCTGCTGAAATCCGACGGCGGCCGCGCGAGTTTCGCGGTGCTGCTGTTTCAGGACATTTCCGTGATCCCGATGCTGGCGCTGCTGCCACTGTTGGCGCTGCCCGGCCTGCGCGGGCAGGCCGGGGCCGGTGCCGGGCATGAGGCGCCCAGCCTTGTCGCCGGGCTGCCGGGGTGGGAGGTGGGCGCGATCACCATCCTGGCGGTGGCCGCTGTGGTGGTGGGCGGGCACTACCTGACACGGCCGCTCTTTCGCTTCATCGCCTCGGCCGAACTGCGCGAGGTGTTCACGGCGGCGGCGCTGCTGCTGGTGGTCGGCATCGCGCTTCTGATGACGCTGGTCGGGCTGTCGCCCGCGCTTGGCACCTTTCTGGCAGGCGTCGTGCTGGCCAACAGCGAATACCGGCACGAGCTGGAAAGCGACGTGGAACCGTTCAAGGGACTGTTGCTCGGCCTCTTCTTCATCACCGTTGGCGCGGGGATGAACTTCGGCCTGCTGCTGGCCGATCTGCCGCTGATCCTCGGGCTGACGCTGGCCCTGATCGCGGTCAAGGCCGCCGTGCTGGCCGTCGTCGGGCGGCTGTTCCGGCTGCGCGGCGCCGATCTGTGGCTCTTTGCGCTTGGCCTTGCGCAGGCGGGCGAGTTCGCCTTCGTGCTGCTGTCCCTCACCGTGCAGAACGCCGTCATTCCGGCGGCGATGGCACAGAGGCTGCTGCTTGTGGTGGCGCTGTCGATGCTGCTGACGCCACTGCTGTTCATCCTGTTCGACCGGGTGATCCTGCCGCGCCTGACGCGCGGTCAGGCCCGCGCCGCCGACACCATCGACGCCCCGGCCCCGGTGATCATCGCGGGCACCGGCCGGTTCGGGCAGATCATCAACCGGATGCTGCGCTCGAACGGCTACGAAACCGTGGTGCTCGACCTCAGCGCCGAAACGGTGGACGGGATGGCGACCTTCGGCATCAAGGCATTCTTCGGCGACGCCACCCGCCCCGACCTGCTCGACGCCGCGGGCCTGCGCACCGCGCGCCTGCTGGTGCTGGCCATCGACGACGCCGAGCGCACGCTGGCCATCGTCCGCCACGCCCGCCAGGTGCGGCCCGATCTGCACATCGTCGCCCGCGCCCGCGACCGCCACAACGTCTACGAACTGTTTCAGGCGGGCTGCAACGACATCATCCGCGAGGTCTTCGACAGCTCCGTCCGTGCCGGGCGCAGCGCGCTGGAGGCGCTGGGGCATCACCCCTACGAGGCCGAGAAGATCGCCCAGACCTTCGTCAAGGGCGACCGGCTGACGCTGCGCAAGCTGGCCGGCGTATGGGATCCGGCGATCCCGCCCAGCAGCAACCCGGCCTACGTCGCCGCCGCCCGCGAGGCCCGGCGCGAGGAAGAGGCGATGATGATGGGCGCCCGCAGCGCGTCCCGCGACGGCGTGAACCGCGCCTGGATGCCGCCGGGCGGCCGCGACAGCGCCGAGGACTGACGCCGCGCCTAGCGGCTGTTCGCCTGCTGCCGCTCGAACATCCAGCCGGGGTATTCCCTGGCCAGCGCGCTGACCTCGCCCAACAGCGACAGATCGTCCGCGCCCAGTGTGACCTCCGTCGCGCCCAGATTGTCGTTCAACTGGTCCAGCCGCCTGGCGCCGATGATGACGCTGGTCACCACGTCCTGATGCAAGAGCCAGGCCAGCGCGATCTGTGCCACCGACACGCCCTTTGCGGTGGCGATGTCCTGCATCACGGCGATGATGCGATCGGCCTTCGGGCGGTCGATGGGCGGGAAATCGAAGGATGCGCGGCGCCCGTCGTTGGTGCCAGCGCCGCTGTATTTGCCCGACAGGTAGCCGCCCGCCAGCGGGCTCCAGACCATCAGGCCGACGCCCTCGGATTTCAGCGCGGGAACAACCTCGCGTTCCAGATCGCGCCCGGCGATCGTGTAGTAGGACTGGATCGACCGGATCGGCGCAAAGCCGCGCCGCTCGGCCAGGCCCTGCGCCTTCACCAATTGCCAGGCGTCCCAGTTCGACACGCCGAAGTAGCGCACCTTGCCCGCCCGCACGAGCGAATCCAGCGCCTCCATCTGTTCCTCCAGCGGGGTTTCCAGATCGAAGCCGTGCAACTGGTAGAGGTCGATGTGGTCCAGCCCCAGCCGTTTCAGGCTGGCGTCGCAGGCGTCGATCAGGTGCCCGCGCGAGGCACCGCGCCCGTTCGGGCCGGGATGCACGCGCCCGAACGCCTTGGTGGCGATCACCACCTCGTGGCGCGGCAGGGCGAGGTTGCGCAGCGCCTGACCCAGCATCCGCTCCGACGCGCCCTCGGAATAGACGTCGGCGGTGTCGAAGAAGTTGATCCCGGCCTCGAAGGCAGTGCGGACCAGCGCGTCAGCGTCGTCCTGCCCAAGCTGGCCGATCGCCTTCCACATGCCGCTGCCACCGTCGAAGGTCATCGTGCCAAGGCAAAGCTCCGACACCTTCAGGCCAGAGCGGCCTAGGTTCTTGTAGCGCATCGGGTGTTCTCCTGCGGTTGGGATGGCGCGCCCGTCAGCTAGCCCGGTGGCGGCCTTCCCGTGAAGCTACGCCCCGTGACGCGGAGTTCAAGCCCGCCCGGCACCCTGACGGCGCGTGTCTTGCAAGCAGTCCGTGCCGTGAAACCGGCTTCAATCCTGATACCCGACCCCACCTGCAGCGCGCAATGTGTCGCGGGGCGACAGGCCGAAGCGGGCGCGGTAGGTTTCGGCAAACCGCCCGAAATGCGTGAAGCCCCAGCGCAGCGCGACTTCCGTCACCGCGCCGGATCCGGCAACGAGATCCGCATGTGCGCGCGCAAGGCGAAGGTCGCGCCAGAAGCCCAGCGGGGTGGTGCCACGGTAGTGCCGGAACGCCAGTTGCAGCCCGCGCACGCTGATGCCGGCAACTGCCGCGACGTGCTCGACCGACAGGGGCTCGGTCAGATGTGCTTCGATATACGCCTCGGCGAGCCGCAGATGCCGGGGCCTCGGTGCTGCCTGCTCTCGATCCAGATGGGCCGCGTAGTCATGGCCCTGCGTCGCGAGCAGACCCGACATGACAGCACTTTCCACGGCGCGCGCCATCAGCCCGTCGCCGATCGGAACCCGCCCGGCATCCGCCTCTGACACCAGGAACAGCAACAACTGCCGCAGCGCGGCACCTGCGCCCCGCGTCAGGTCCAGCGCGCCCCGAAACGACAGCGGACGATCCGCCCGTGCTCCGAGTTGGGCCGAGAGGTGGTCCTGCATGGCCTGGCGATCAATCTGCACCAGCACCTGCCGGGTGCCTTGCTCCCAGATCATGGTGGTCGGCACCTGCGGGTTCAGAACGGCGGCCGCATCGGGGCTGGAGTAATAGCGGTCGGTGCCGTTGACGATGGCGGCCCCGCCCGCCAGCGGAATTTGCAGCAGGTAGAACTGCCCCAGTTCGCCCGGCGAGATCAGGGTCTTTGCACCATACTCGATGTAGTTCAGGCTCAACCGATCGCCCGGCAGATGGTGATGGCGCGCATCCAGCGCTGCACCGCGACCGATCGTATCCAGCCGGTGCGGGCAGAACACCGCAGCCACGCGGTCACGCGCTTCTTCCAGATCGGTCGAGTGGAAAAGCTGATGGGCCGACAGGGGCCTCGCGGCGCTCGAACCCGGCATCGCACCTTCTCCCCCGTTGGCGACGCGCAAACCCTAGCACAGATTCGCCGCTGACACGGCGCGCGACGGTGATTTTTTCGTTTTCCGGATAGTCCTGACGCGGGCCGGATAGCGCCGCGCTGCCAACAGGCAAACGCTGTTTCAAGCTTGAAGGATGGTGGAGGGAAAGAATGCGCGGATTGACGGGGAAGGTGGCGATCGTGCCGGGGGGGGCGACCAAGATCGGTCAGGCGGTCGTCGCGGCCTTTCGTGCGGAGGGTGTGCGGGTGATGGTCGCCGACATCGCCCCCGCCGCAGAGTCCGACGGTGTCGGGTATTGCCAGACCGACCTGCGCGACGATGCGCAGATCGCGGCGCTTGTCGTGGCGACAGTTGCCCGGTTCGGTCGTATCGACTTTCTGGTCAACGTCGCCTGCTCCTACCTCGACAACGGCGCCGAAACCACCCGCGCCGATTGGCTGACGGCGCTTGACATCAACATCGTCGGGTCGGTGATCCTGATGCAGGCCGCGCGGGCGGAGCTTGCGAAAAACAAGGGCGCCATCGTCAACTTCGGCTCGATCTCCAGCCGCGTCGCGCAGACCGGGCGCTGGGTCTACCCGGTATCCAAGGCCGCCATCCTGCAACTGACCCGCAATCAGGCGATGGACCTGGCGCCCGACGGCATCCGCGTGAACGCCGTTTCGCCGGGCTGGACCTGGTCGAACATCATGGATCAGTTGACCGGCGGCGACCGTGCGAAAACCGATGCGGTGGCGGCCCCGTTCCACCTGCTGCGCCGGGTCGCGAACCCCGAGGAAGTCGCCGCGGCGGTGATGTTCCTTTGCTCGGACGACGCGAGCTTCATCACCGGCACCGATATCTGCGTCGACGGCGGCTATACCGCGATGGGCCCGGAACAGGCCGTGGCCGCCATTCCGCTGCTGATGGCATGAGCAAACACGATCAGGGAGAGACAACATGAGAAAGTTCACCATCATCGGCGGCGGCCAGGCCGGGCTGCAACTCGGCATCGGCCTGCTGAAGGCCGGGCACCAGGTCCGCGTCGTTCAGAACCGCACCGCCGCCGAGATCGAGACCGGCCGGGTTCTGTCGAGCCAGTGCATGTTCTCGAATTCGGTGCAGCACGAGCGTGATCTGGGCATCGACTTCTGGTCCGACACCTGCCCGCCGGTCGAGGGCATCAACTTCATCGTGCCCAATCCCGACGGTTCGGGCAGCAAGGTCGTTGACTGGGCTTCGCGGCTGGATCGCAACGCCTATTCCGTCGACCAGCGGGTGAAGATCCCGCGCTGGATGGCCGAGTTCCAGAAGCTGGGCGGGCAGATGGTGATCGCCGACGCGGGCCTCGCCGAGATCGAGGGCTACGCCCGCCAGGATGATCTGGTCATCGTCGCGTCCGGCAAGGGCGAGGTCGGCACGA
>NZ_CBAICG010000018.1:0-66345 GCF_964715405.1 Solirhodobacter sp.
GACTACCTCGGGCAGCACAACACAAAACCAAAGCCGTTTACTTGGACCAAAACAGCCGAAGACATCCTCACCCGTGAACGACGCGCGCTGAACAAACTCGATGAAGTCAGAGGAAACAGGTAGCAAGTGTCAGACTCAGAACACTAGAAACCGCCCTACGGATTCTGCGACACCATCCCAACCAGCATGACGGTTCACCTCCTCGGCCATGAAGTTGAACAGGAACTCACCATTCAGCGCTCGCAGGAAATCAAAAACCTTCCCGGATTCGACATTCCAACCCGTGGGGTCGATGAACGTGAAGGTGAAGCCGTCGCGGCACGCACTGCGGATACCATCGAGATTGTCTTCGAAGGATCCCGAAAACACCTTGATGTCAAACTCGGGTTTCAGCGCCGCGAAATGCGTAAGTTTCGCGACAGATGCCGGGTTTCTTTCGCAGAACCGGAAACGCACCTTGAGGCCTGGCCGCCCCATTTCGAGCAATGACTTGCGCACTGTTTCAAGCGTCTCGATGGCTTGCGAAAACGAAGCATCCGAATACAGGTTCGTGTCCGACACGCGCCAAGGTCCGGCGAACGCATCAACGAAATTGAAAACCGGTGATCTTCCTTGGAAGAGCTTGTAGGCGGCGGACTCAAGATACTTGTTAAGAAACAGATGCTTAATGAATGACTGCTCACGTCCTTGGTAGTTTTCGATCCGAGGCGGCATCAAGCTTCCTCTGGCTGCGGGGCGCGAATGATTGGTTCAGGGACAATCTGCCAAGGAAAGCCGTTCCACTCTTCGCCGTCGAGCAGACGCCCACCCGACTTCGGCCGGGCGCCACCCCATTGCTTGAAGAAGAACGCCACGTCGTCACGGTCGCAGATGTCACGAAGTTGGCGTGCCCAGCTTTCGTCCATGGGCCGAGCCCGAGGCCCGCTCTCCCCCCCGACGATGGCCCACGCGACACCCCGCAGATCAACATCCCCGATCGGCCCGAGCAGCGGCTCGAACGAAATGAAGCGTGCGTCGGAATTGATCTGCTTCAGGTGCTCGATCCGGCTCGTGTGCGCGGCGTCCTCAACCGAAACGCCGAGCCAGATGTGGCGAGGGACCGGCCCTCCATCATACCGCTTCCGAACGTAGTTGCGCATGAGCGAGCTTCGCTTGGTCAGCACCTGGTAGACGTGCCAGTCCGCCTGCTCCATGGCATCGAACACCGCGTCGATAAATTTTCGTTCGATGTCTTTGTGGAAGAGGTCGCTCATCGAGTTGACGAAGATCATCCGCGGCTTTTTCCAGAGCACGGGCTGCTTCAGCCTCGAGGGCCAGAGTGTCAGGTCGAAGCCCTGCTCGTAAGGGTGTCCAGCAATCCCGCGCCAGCGCTCTGCGAACCGCTCGGCATAGCAATTGTCACAACCGGGGCCGACCTTGGTGCAGCCCGTCACCGGGTTCCACGTCGCGTCCGTCGATTCGATGTCTGACTTCTGGGTCAACTGCACGCCTCACACTTTTTCCAAAATCTTAGCACGCGAATGACTCGGTACAAAGGACGAACAGCGACGCCGTGGGATTATGAACACCAGCGTGCCAAGGCAGCCATTTCAGTCCAGTTGTTTGGTCTGTGTCTCGACCGGAACCCAGTTGAACAGGCGAAATGAGATGAAGGCGCGGGCGACCAAAATACATCCAAGGCAACGACTTAGAGCTGTTTACCGTATCGTGCGCGGTTAACAGGTCCGGAGAATATCGGCCCGGAGAGAACGCTTTCCGTCCACATGGGGACTGCGCTGGTTAACAGCCCCACCCGCATAACCCCCGAAAACAACGGAAAAATCCGGCCGCAGCCGGATCGGGAGAACGCATTCGCGAGGGCAAGTGGCGGAGCGAGAGGGATTCGAACCCTCGAGACGGTCTCCCGTCTACACACTTTCCAGGCGTGCGCCTTCGACCACTCGGCCACCGCTCCGTGTCGCGGTGTTTACAGGCAGCGGCGCGGCGGTGGCAAGGGGGCGGGGCGAGAAATCATCGCCGTTCCGCATCGTTACACGGTGATGCGCGAGCCAAGCTCGACCACGCGGTCGCGCGGCAGGTGATAGAACTCGCTCGGGTCGGCGGCAAAACGGCTGAGGCCGATGTAGAGCCGGTCCAGCAGCCGCGCGACACCGGCGCGGGCGCCCAGGACCACCTTGCGGCGGCCGAGGAAGAACGAGGTCGACATCACGTCGAACTTCAGCCCCTCGCGGCGCGCAAGGCCGAGCGCGCGGCTCAGGTTCGGCGTCTCCATGAAGCCAAAGCGCAGCCTGAGGCGGGCGAAGTGGTCGTCGATCCGGCTGTATTCCACGCGCTCGTCCGCGGCCGCCCTCGGCACCCGCAGGATTTCCACCGTCAGCAGCACGTTGCGCTCATGCAGGACGCGGTTGTGCTTGAGGTTGTGCAAGAGCGCGGCGGGCACGGCCGTCGGGTCGGAGGTCAGGAAGAAGGCGGTGCCCGAGACCCGGCTGATGCTGGAGGACTCGGCGAGTGAATGGGCGAAGCCGTCCATGTCGACCTTCTCCTTGCTTTCGCGCGCCATCACCAGTTGCGTGCCGCGCCACCAGGTCCACATCAGCAGCGCGAAGGTGCACGACAGGGCGATCGGGACATAGCCGCCCTCGGGGATCTTGGTGAGGTTCGACAGGAAGAACGTGCCTTCAAGCAGGAAGAACGGGATCGCGCAGGGCACCACCAGCCAGAGCGGCAGCTTCCAGCCGCGCAGCGAGTAGACCACGGCGAGCGTCGTATCCACCAGCATGGCGCCGGTGACCGCGATGCCATAGGCCGAGGCCAGCGCGGACGAGTTGCGGAACGTCAGCACGAAGAACAGCACGCCCGCCAGCAAGAGCCAGTTGACCGCGGGGATGTAGATCTGGCCGCTCAACCGCTCGGAGGTGTGCACGATCGACATGCGAGGCAAAAGGCCAAGCTGGATCGCCGCGCGGGTCATCGAATAGGCGCCGGTGATCACCGCCTGCGCGGCGATCACCGTGGCAAGGGCGGCCAGCCCGACCAGCAGCGGCAGCGCCCAATCCGGCACCATCAGGAAGAACGGGTTGTGCAGCGTCTCGGGATCGGCGAGCACCAGCGCCCCCTGCCCGAGGTAGTTCAGCACCAGTGCCGGGAACACCAGCATGAACCAGGCCAGCCGGATCGGCCTGCGGCCGAAATGGCCAAGGTCGGCGTAAAGCGCCTCGGCCCCGGTGACGGCCAGGAAGACCGCGCCCAGCACGATGAAGGCGACAACCTGGTGATGCTGGATGAACTCGATCGCGTAGACCGGATTGAAGGCCAGCAGCACCTCGGGATCGCCGATGATGTGCGCCAGTCCGGTTGCCCCCATGACCAGGAACCAGAGCGCCATGACCGGCCCGAAGGCGACCGAAATCGTGTGGGTGCCGTGGCGTTGCACGATGAACAGGCCAAGCAGAATGGCCAGCGTCACCGGCAGCACGAATTGCTCGAACGCGGGCGCCACGAGGCCGATGCCCTCGACCGCAGACAGCACCGAGATCGCCGGGGTGATCACCGCGTCGCCAAGAAACAGCGAGGCCCCCGCGATGCCCAGCGCCAGCAGCCAGATCGACCGGTGCCCGATGGCCAGCCGCGACAGCGCGTAAAGCGCAAGCACCCCGCCCTCGCCGCGGTTGTCGGCGCGCAGCAGGAACAGCACGTATTTCACCGTCACGATCAGCGTCAGCGACCACAGCAGAAGCGACAGCACCCCGAACACATCAAAGCGCGACACGCCTTCGGCAGAGACCGGGCGCAGCGCCTCGCGCAGCGCGTAAAGCGGGCTGGTGCCGATGTCGCCGTAAACCACCCCCACCGCGCCGAGCGTCAGCGCCCGAAGGCTGCTCTTGTGCGAATCCTGTTGGGTCGGCGCGTCCTCGTCATCGTCGAATTCGGCGATGTCGTTCCCGGCGGGCACGTCCCTCAGTTGGCGGATCATGCGTTTTCGTCTCCGGGCCGCACGGTCGCCCGGGCCACGCTGCCTTCGCTGTTCCAGCTCATCGCACAATGGCGCAAGAATCAGGCTCCGTGTTGAACGCCCGGAAACAGGCGCCATGCCGGTGGTGTCTTTCGACTCGACCGACAGAGCGGCGAAATATGCGCGAAATCGTGATCACCGCAAGCAGGAACGTGATTTGAGAAAACCCGCCTCAGGGCTCGAGCACCAGGGTCACGCGCCGATTCTGCCGCCCCTTCTTCTCGATCTTGCCCAGGCTGATGCGCCCGATCTCGCCGGTGCGCGCGACATGGGTGCCGCCGCAGGGTTGCAGATCGACCTGCTCGGCGCCCCGCCCGATGCGGATCAGGCGCACCCTCCCCTGCCCCGTCGGCGGTTGCACCGACATCGTCTTGACCAGCCCCGGATTGGCCGCCAGTTCGGCGTCGGTGATCCAGTCCTCGGTGACCGGCAGATCGCGCTCGATCAGCGCGTTCACCGCCGCCTCGACGGCCGCCACATCCTCGGGCGGTTCGGGCATGTCGAAGTCGAGCCGCCCCTTTTCCGCGCCGATCTGGCCGCCGGTCACCGGCAGCGGGATCACCACCGACAAGAGGTGCAGCGCCGTGTGCACCCGCATGAGGCCGTGCCGCCGCCCCCAGTCGAGCGTCTGCGTCACCTCGGTGCCGACGGGGGGCAGCGGCAGCGGGTCGGCCGGCACCAGCACGATCGCGCCCGCCTCGCCCTTCACCGCGGTGGCGATGGTCAGCTTTGGCGCGCCGGGCCAGGCGATCCAGCCGCTGTCGCCGGGTTGCCCGCCGCCGGTCGGGTAGAAGATCGCCCGGTCCAGCACCACGCCGCCTTCCGGCGTGTGGGCCGTCACGATGCCGATGGCTTCGTCAAGGTAGACATCGGCGCGAAACAGCGGCTCGGTCGTCATGGCGTCTCCTTGGTCGGCCCGCGCAGCAGCGTCTCGGGATTGCGGATCCAGATGTCACGCTGGGCAAAGGGAGTCACGAACCCTTCCTTGGCAAAGCGTTCGGCGATCTGGTGGTTCATCTCGTTTCTCACATCCAGCACGAAGTTCACGTCGCGCAGGATCACCCGGATCTCGAAGCTGAGCGAATCCGCGCCAAAGCCCATGAACACAACCTGCGGCCTGGGGTTCAGCACCACCAGCGGATGCGCCTCGGCGATCTCGCGCAGCACGCGGTCGACCTTGCGGGTGTCGGTGCCATAGGCCACGCCAACCGGCACGATCAGCCGCCCGACGCGGCTGTATTTGGTCATGTTGGTGACGGTGCCGGTGATCAGGTTGGAGTTCGGCACGATCACGTCGGCGCGGTCGAAGGTCTCGATCCGGGTCGAGCGCACCGAGATCGACCGCACCGTACCCTGCACGCCGCCAACCTCGATCCAGTCGCCCTCGCTCACCGGCCGCTCGATCAGCAGGATCAGCCCCGAAACGAAGTTCGACACGATGTTCTGCAGGCCGAAACCGATGCCGACCGACAGCGCACCGGCGACGATGGCAAGGCCCGACAGGTCGATGCCCGCCGCCGTGATCGCGATCAGCGCGGCCAGCACGATGCCAAGGTAACCTACCCCCACCATGATCGCGTTCTGGCCGCCAAGGTCGATCCGGGTTCTGGGCAGCACGGTCGCCTTCAGCGCCCCCTGAACCAGTCGCGTGACGCCGTAGCCCAGCGCGAAGATGATCGCGAAGGTCAGGAAATTCGTCGGCGAGATGCGGGTCGACCCGATCGAGAAGCCCTGGGCGGCCTGCGTCCAAAGCTCGGCCAGATCGGCCACCCGTGCGCCCCAGATCAGCGCGAAGACCGGCAACATCACCAGCGTCAGCGCAAAGCCGATCAGCACCGGCAGCAGACCGCCGTCATCGGTTTCGGGGGCGCCGGTGGTCCAGCGGTAAAGGTCATCCACCAGCCGCTGCGCCAGCACCAGAAGCCCCATCAGCGCCAGCGACAGCGCGGTGGGAAAGATCGCAGCCGAGGCGGCGGCGATATAGCCGACCGCGGCAAACAGCGGCGCGGCAACGGCCAGCACCATCACCCCGCGTGCGATCAGCCCGACGACCTGATCGCGGTAGCTGGTGTCGGCATCCGCCTCGCCCGCGGTGGTGGCGTGCAGCTTCAAAAGCCACCCGAGACGGAACAGCACGAAGCCGGACATCGCCAGGATCGGGAAGCTGATCACCGCGTTCGCGGTCTCCTGCTCGCTGCCCGGATGAACCAGCGCCGAGCGCAGAATCTCAAGCGCCACCAGCACACCCAGCAGGGTCGCGTGAAACCGCCCCTCGGTCCGGCGCTCGGGGGTCAGGTCCAGCACCTGGCGGACGTCGGACTGGCGCGGGAACATCTGGCCGCCCAGCCAGCGCGCGGCAAAGATGGTCAACCCCATCGGCGCAAGCACCAGCACAACCGTCTGACCGACCAGGCCCAGCATCCCCGTGCTGGCAATCGCCTGCACCAGCGCCAGCACACCCAGGAACGGCAGCACGATCTGGCCCAGCGAGGCCAGCAACACCAGCACCTGCACCCCGCGATCCGACGCGCGGCGGCGAACCCAGGCGACGCCAAGGCCGATCCAGCGCTGCCCGCGCGCCAGCAGCACCAGCGCGAAGGCCAGATAGCCCAGGATCAGCGGCAGGTTGCTGCGCAGTTCGGCGCGGCGGTTGTCGATCGACCAGGCATCGACGGCCTCGCCCCAGACCGAGGTGCCGATTCCGGTGGCCACCGTCAGCGCCGCGGGCCAGTTCGCCGGGTTCACCGGCGCGGGCGACAGATGCATCAGCGCATCCGCCTGCCGGGTCAGCTGCACCTTGTCGATCTCGCGCACGATGCCGTCGGCGCGGCTATAGGCCTCGTCGGCCGCCAGACCCGGCGCTTGCAGCTTGGCCAACTGGTCGCCCAGCGTGGTGCGCCGCTGGGCAATCTCGGGCGCCTCGGCGACACCCTCGGCGGGCACCGGCCCAAGCGCCGCGATCTGCTGTTGCAGCGTGCCGATGCGGGTCTTGTTGGCGTTCTGCGCGGCCTGGAACTGGCTGCGCCAGTCCACCACCGCCTTGCGCAACTGGTCGAGCGCGAGATTCGTCGTATGCGCGTCCGAGATCACCGTCTCGGCGTGGGTGGCGAACTTCTCCCAGGTGGGATAGTCGGGCGCCGTGGTCTGGTCCTGCGCCTGCGCCGGAACCAGTTGGGCGACCAGCAAGGGCACCGCCGCGAGACAGAGTAGAACCAGCACCGCCCGCAGGGTGGAGAGAAGCCGCCCCATCACCCCTCGAACACGCTCGGGATCGCGCGCGGCGGCGCGTCCAGCCAGGCCGGAACCGGCAGCCCTTTTTCCTTCAGGAATGCCGGGTTGAACAGCTTGGACTGATAGCGGGTGCCGTAGTCGCACAGGATGGTGACGATGGTGTGCCCCGGCCCCATCGCGCGCGCCATGCGGATCGCGCCCGCGATGTTGATGCCGGATGATCCGCCAAGGCAGAGCCCTTCCTCCGACAGCAGGTCGAACACGATCGGCAGCGCCTCGGCATCCGGGATGCGCCAAGCCATGTCGGGGGTGAAGCCTTCGAGGTTGGCGGTAATGCGGCCCTGCCCGATGCCCTCGGTGATCGACGATCCGGGCGCATCAAAGGTGCCGCGGGTGTAATAGCTGTAAAGCGCCGCGCCCTCGGGGTCGGCAAGTCCGATCTTCACGCCCTTGGGTTGCAGCGCGAGGCCGATGCCTGCCAGCGTGCCGCCCGAACCGACCGAGCAGACAAAGCCATCGACGCGGCCGCCGGTCTGGTCCCAGATTTCCGGCCCCGTGGTCTCGAGGTGCGCCTGCCGGTTTGCCACGTTGTCGAACTGGTTCGCCCAGATCACCCCGTTCGGCTCGGTCCTGGCCAGCGCCGCGGCCAGACGGCCGGAATAGCGCACATAGTTGTTGGGGTTCTTGTAGGGCACGGCGGGCACCTGCACCAGTTCGGCGCCGGCCAGGCGGATCATGTCCTTCTTTTCCTGACTCTGCGTCTCGGGGATCACGATGACGGTGCGGAACCCCATCGAGGCGCCGACCAGCGCAAGGCCGATGCCGGTGTTGCCCGCGGTGCCTTCGACAATGGTGCCGCCCGGCTTCAACTGCCCCTTCGCCACCGCGTCGCGGATGATGTAAAGCGCGGCGCGGTCCTTGACCGACTGGCCGGGATTGAGGAACTCGGCCTTGCCGAGGATGGTGCAGCCGGTGTCGTCGCTGGCCTTTCGCAGCCGGATCAGCGGCGTATTCCCGATCGCGTCGGCCAGGTCCTTCTGAATGCGCATGCGTCTCGCCCCTCTTGCGTCGCTCCCTTGATAGGCGGCGGGGGCCGGGAACTCAAGCGCGGGGGGCGGTCACGAGGCGGAGAGGAGGCCCGCCTCGGCGCGCAACCGGGCACGGTTGGCAGCCAGCCAGTAAATCGTCACCAGCAGCGGTGCGATCTGCACCTCGCCGCTGTCCACCAGCGCCATCAGGCGGTCGAAAGAGACCAGATGCGCGCGGATGTCCTCATGCTCTTCGGCCAGCCCGCCCAGCCCCGCGCTGCCGTCGGGCAGGTCGGCGAGGCCGACGAAGGAATAGAGATATTCCGCCAGCATCCCCGGCGAGGGGTAGTATTGCCCGACCTTCACCAGCGCGCCCAGTGTCAGGCCCGCTTCCTCGACCGCCTCGCGGCGCGCGGCAGCCTCGGGCGTTTCGCCGGGGTCGATGCGGCCCGCAATCGGTTCCAGCATCCACGGCTGCGGGTCGCCACGACCGAAAGGACCGGCGCGGAACTGCTCGATCAGCATCACCCGGTCGCGCACCGGGTCATAGGGCAGCACGGTCGCGGCATCGCCCGAAACGAAGACGGCGCGCCGCATCGGCTCGGACATCGTGCCGTCAAACCGGCGGTGGCGCAGGTCAAACTCCTCGACCGAGAAAAACTGGGCGTAGGGCTCGGTGTGGCGCGTCACCTCGACATCGCCGGGCGCCGTCGCGCGCCGCATCCGCGTTGGCGCCGCCTGCGCCGCGCGCAGCTCGGCCGCCGCCCTCACCAGCATCGCCGGATAGCGCCGCCAAGCCTCGCCCGGTGGCACCCGGCCGAAATCCTGCATGAACCGCCCGGCGGCGCGCACCGCCACCGCGCCGTAGCGATCCACCCAGTCCTGCAGCACCCAAGGCGCGCCGGGGTGCAGCCGGTCGGCGGTGGCGATGTAGACCCGCGCCGCGATGCGGGTGCCGTCGGCCTCGGCCGTCACCTCATGGGTGGCGTAGTCGAAGCCGCCTTCGTAAAAGTCGAGCCGGGCGATATCGGTCGGCTCCAGCCCCTCGACGATGACACCCGCCGCGACGCCACCCGCCTGCGTCAGGATCATCGGAAAGGCATGGTCCGCGACCCAGTGCACGGCATGACCGGCCAGCCGCGCCGGCCGCATCGGGACCGCGCGCCCCAGCACCGCGGCCAGAAGCGGCGCATGGCAGAGCGTGCCATAGAAGAAGAAGGTGACCCCGCTCACAGCCAGCGCCGGCTTGTCCACTCGACGAACATGCCGGCGACGGCCGCGCCGCCGATCAGGATCGTCAGGTCAGCCGGGTTCAAGAGCAGCTTGCCGTAGTCCGCCATCAGGCCGAACACCGCCTCCACCGCCTGCTGCGGCCCCTTGTAGCGGTGGTCGAGCGACCGCAGGATCATCTCGCGCCCCGAGAACGCGAACAGCGACACGACGACCATCGTGGCCGAACTGCCAAGACCCGAACTGATCGCCGCGCTGTAGCCGCGCCCGGCCATCTTGCCCATCATCATCCAGCCGGTCAGCACCCCGAACGCCGCGCAAATCTCGGAGTAGAAGCCGAACGGCGTTCCCTCGGGCAGGTAGGGTTTCAGCGCCTCGGCGGCAAAGAAGGCGAGCAGGCCGAAGGCGATGGCCGCGAACAGTTTGGGGGCGGTGGGCATTCAGGCGGCGGGCCTTGTGATGGTGATCTGGGTCACGTCGCAGTTACCGCCCTCGAACGCCCCGGCGCAAGAGGTGAGGTAGAGATTCCACATCCGCCGAAAGCGGTCATCGAACCCGAGCCGCGAAATCTCGTCCCAGCGGGTGTTGAAGGTGTCATACCAGCGCCGCAGGGTCTGGCTGTAGCCATCGCCGAACTCGATCGAGTGGCGGACCTGAAGCCCGGCGCGGCGTACCTCGTCGCGCAGCGCGGTCGGCGACGGCAGCATGCCGCCGGGAAAGATGTATTTCTGGATGAAATCCACGCCCTTGCGGTAAATCTCGAAGCGCGCATCCTGCACGGTGATGATCTGCAGCGTGGCGTTGCCGCCCGGTTTCAGCCGGTCGCGGACGGTGCGGAAGTAGGTCGGCCAGTACTTTTCACCCACCGCCTCGAACATCTCGATGCTGGCGATACCGTCATAGGTTCCACGCTCGTCGCGGTAGTCCTGCATCTTGATCTCGACCCGGTCCTGCAACCCGGCCGCCTTGATGCGGGCCACCGCATAGTCGTGCTGCGCCTGCGAGATCGTCAGGCCGGTGACGCGAAGACCGCGCTCCGCCGCCGCATACTCCGCGAACCCGCCCCAGCCGCAGCCGATTTCCAGCACATGATCGCCCGGTTGGGCGCCCATCTGGTCCACCATGCTTTCATATTTCTGGCGCTGCGCCCGCTCCATCGGCTCCTGCCCGGACCGGAACAGCGCCGAGGAATAGGTCATCGTCTCGTCCAGCCATAGCCGGTAGAAGTCGTTGCCAAGGTCGTAATGCGCCGCGATGTTCTTGCGCGCCTGTCGCCGGGAGTTGCCGCGCAGCCAGTGCCGCAGGTTCTCGAAGGTGCGCACCAGCCCCATGCCGGGAAAGCCGTCATAAAGCGTGTCGTTGCGGGCATGCACGAGGTCCATGAAGGCCTGCAGGTCGGGCGTCGTCCACCAGCCGTCGATGTAGGCTTCGAGAAACCCCAGATCGCCCTCGCGGATCAGGCGCGCGAAAAGGTCAGGGTTGTGCACCTCCACCACCGCCACCGGGCCCGGATGGCGCCCCTCGGCGCGGAACACCCGGCCATCGTCGAGCACGAAATCGAGCCGCCCGTTTTCCAACGACTGCGCCACCTCGAACACTTGGGCGAAGTAGCGCGGCAGGCCGGTCTGGCCCTTCACGGAGGTCAGCACCATCATCCCATCCCCCAGGGTTTTTCTGCACCCTTCCAGATACGCGGCCGTCGCTCAAGCGTTTCGTTGCGCATGGGCTGCCAAGGCGCGGTCGCGCCCAGCGTTCAGTGCCACCATCGGCGCCGGATAGGGCGCCGCCGGGTCGAGCGCCCAGGACACCGGCGCCGCGCGGAAGAAATCGAGCGCTTCGGGTCCGGGTCTTGGCGACCACTCGGCAATGAAGCGGCGGCGGTAAGCGCCATCGGAGTCGAACTTTTCCGCCTGCGTCGCGGGGTTGAAGACGCGGAAATAGGGCGCGGCATCGGGCCCCGATCCGGCCACCCATTGCCAGCCCATCGCGTTCGCCGCCGGATCCCAGTCGATCAGACAATCCGCGAACCAGGCCTGCCCCAGGCGCCAATCGGTCAGCAGGTGCTTGGTCAGGTAGGACGCCGCGATCATCCGGGCGCGGTTGTGCATCGTGCCGGTCACATACATCTCGCGCAGCGCGGCATCGACGAAGGGCTCGCCGGTCTGGCCGCGCCGCCAGCGTTCGGCGTCGGGGCTGTCGCCGCGCCAGGGGAAGGCGTCCCACTCGGGCCGCCAGTTGCGGGTGGCGATCTCGGGGGTGTGGTGCAGCAGGTGATACGCGAACTCGTGCCAGACCAGTTCCTTCAGGAACTGCTCGGCGCCCCCGGCGCCCTCCTGCAGCGCGCGCTGGCCCGCGTGCCAGACCTGACGCGGCCCGATCTCGCCCACCGCGAGGTTTTCCGACAGGCGCGAGGTCGCGTCCTCGGCCGGAAAATCCCGCGCCTCGCGGTAGCGCCCGACGCGGGTGGCGATGAACGCCGCCAGCCGGTCCTGCGCCGCCGCCTCGCCGACGCGGGCGTGTCGCGCCACGATGGCCGCGCCCCGCCGCATCGCCGCGCCCAGCCGCCAGTCGTCCAGCCGGTCGCTTGCGGGCCAGGCCTCGGGCGGGCGCAACCGCGCCACGGTCGGCGCAGGCAGGTCGATGGCGCGGGTTCTCACCGCGTTCCAGTAGGGCGTATAGACCCGGTAGAAACCGCCCTGCCCGGTCGCCACCGTCCAGGGGTCGT
Organism: Solirhodobacter sp.; assembly: GCF_964715405.1. Taxonomy (NCBI): domain Bacteria; kingdom Pseudomonadati; phylum Pseudomonadota; class Alphaproteobacteria; order Rhodobacterales; family Paracoccaceae; genus Solirhodobacter; species Solirhodobacter sp. The sequence continues at coordinate 12,227 of NZ_CBAICG010000018.1, forward strand.
GCAGCAGGAAGCCGGGAAAACTCTGCGCGTCGATCCCGCGCGCCCGCAGCGCGGCCTTGACGGCGGTGTCGCGCGCCTTCGCGGCCGGATCGTACAGCCGCCCCCACCAGACCGCCGTCGCCCCCGTTTCGGCGATCAGCCGGTCGAGGGCGTCCTGCGCAGGCCCCCGGCGCAGGATCAGCCGGGCGCCGATCGCCTCCAGCCGGGCCGCGAAGGCGCCGACCGCGGCCCCCCAGCGCCATTGCGGCGCGGCCCCGAGCGCCGCAATGGTTTCATCGCAGATCGCCACCCCGATCAGCGGCCGCCCGGTCGCCACGGCGGCGGCCAGCATCGGGTTGTCGGCCAGCCGGAAATCGCGGCGAAACCACAGGATCATCGGCGGCTGGTTCGTCATTCCCGTCCTGTCCGGCACGGGAATGCCCCGTGGTTACAGCACCTGATCAAGCGCCCGGATCAGCCGGGCCACCTCGTCGGCGCTGGTGTAGTGCACGAAACTCATACGCAGCACGCCGCGGCCCGGATCAACGCCCATCGCCGCCAGCGGGCGCACGGCGTAGAAATCGCCGCCCCCCGCCATGATGCCGTGCGGGGCCAGCGCCCGCGCCACGTCCTCGCCCGGCCGGTCGCAGGCCAGCGCCACGGACGGCGCCCGATCCTCGGCGTGGCGCGGGCCCAGCAGCCGCACGTCGTTGCGCGCGGCAAGGTAGTCGAGCAGCGGTTGCAGCAGCCGCACCTCATGCGCGCGCATCAGGTCGTGCACCAGCACGCCCTTTGCGCGGGCGCTCAGCGCCCCGCCGCCGTGATGGGCGGCCTGCGTGTCGATGTAGTCGGCCATCCCGGCGCTAGCGGCGATCTGGGCATGGTCCGGCCCGGCCGGGGTGAAGCGCTTGTAGAGCGTATCGCCGTTGAAATAATGGCCCTGGTTCGGCAGCGCCTCGCCCAAGGCGCGCCGGATCACCATGAGGCCTTGATGCGGCCCATAGGTCTTGTAGGCCGAAAAGAGGTAGATATCGGCCCCCAGTGCCGCGACATCGGGCAGCCCGTGCGGCGCATAGCTGACGCCATCGACGCAGGTCACCGCCCCCGCCGCATGGGCGATGGCCACGATCTCGGCCACCGGGTTGATCTCGGCCACCACGTTGGAGCAATGCGGGAAACACACCAGCCGCACCTTGCCATCCGCCAGCAGCCCCTTCAGCACCGCCGGGTCCAGATGCCCGGTATCACGGTCGATGCCCCAGACGCGCACCTCTACCCCGTCGTTCGCCAGACGGCGCCAGATGCCGGTGTTCGCCTCGTGGTCCTGATCGGTCACCACGATCGCGGCGCCCGACGGTAGCCATTGGCGGAACGCCTGCGCCAGAACATAGGTGTTGGCGCTGGTCGAGGGGCCGAAGCTCAGCTCGTCGGTCGCCACGCCCATGATCGCGGCCAGGCGCGCGCGCGCCTCGTCCATCTCGGCCCCGGCCAGTTCCGAGACGGCATAGGGCGCGTAGGGCTGCACCTTGCGTTCGCGGTAGAACCGCGTCAGCCGGTCGAAGACCTGCACGCAAGGGTATGATCCGCCGGCGTTTTCAAAGAACGCCTGACCTTGCAGCGCGGGCTGCGAAAAGGCCGGAAACTGGCTGCGGGTGAAGGAAAGATCAAGGTCTGTCATGGGTGAGGCCCTTTGCAAAACACATCCGACGCGCCCGGGGATGACCATACCGTTGAGGATGTCACCCCCGGAATGGCAGGTCTTCCAGCCGAGCCGCTGCGTCCGACGGCTGTCGAAGGTCACCGGCAGACCCCGCGAAACCGGCGGGGTCGCGTCCTTGCTAGCCTGTCGCCTGGGCCTCGTAAAGCCCCGGCTCAGGCGTTCACATCCACCACCACGCGGCCCTGCACCTGCCCTTGCAGGATCGCAGCCCCCAGCGCGGGCAGGTCGGCCAGCGTCGCGGGGCGGATCATCGCCTCCAGCTTGTCCATCGGCAGGTCGCGGGCAATGCGCGCCCAGGCCCGCACACGGTCGTCGTAGGGCCGCAGGACCGAGTCGATGCCCAGCAGGTTCACCCCGCGCAGCAGGAACGGCACCACCGAGGCGGGCAGCGCCGATCCGCCCGCCAGGCCCACCGCGGCGACCGAGGCGCCGTATTTCATCTGCCCCAGCACGCGCGCCAGCATCGCGCCGCCCACCGCATCAACGCAGCCCGCCCAGGTTTCCGCCTCCAGCGGGCGCTTGACCGTCTCGGCCAGGTCTTCGCGCGGCACGATCCGGGTCGCGCCAAGCCCGCGCAGATAGTCCGCCGTTTCGGGTCGCCCGGTGACGGCCGCGACCTGATAGCCAAGATGCGCCAGAACCGCCACCGCGACCGAGCCCACACCGCCCGCAGCGCCGGTCACCAGAACCTCGCCTTTCTGTAGGGTTAGCCCATGATCCTCGAGTGCCATCACCGCCAGCATCGCGGTAAAGCCCGCCGTGCCCACCGCCATCGCCGCCCGCGTCGTAAGGCCGTCCGGCAGCGGCACCAGCCAATCGGCGCGCACGCGGGCCTTTTGCGCATAACCGCCCCAATGCGCCTCGCCGACCCGCCAGCCGGTCAGCACGACCTTGTCGCCGGGGCTGTAGCGGGGGTCCGACGACGCCTCCACCCGGCCCGCAAAGTCGATCCCCGGCACATGCGGCCAGTGCCGCACCAACCCGCCGCCCGCGCCGAGGCAGAGCCCGTCCTTGTAGTTCAACGTCGAATACTCGACGGCAACCGTCACCTCGGCCTCGGGCAGGCGATCCTCGCTCAGGGCCTGCACCGAAGCGTGGGTGTTGCCCTCGGCGTCCTTCTCGACGACCAGCGCGGTAAACATGGCTCTCTCCTCAGTCGATGCTGTCGGGGATTATGAACAGGTCGGTGTCGCCCGGCCGCGCGCCCGCCGCCGTGAGCATCGCGTGGACCTGCCCGCGGTGATGGGTCTGATGGTTGAACATGTGCACGATGCAGAAGGCGCGCGGCCGGGTGACCTCGCGCCCGACCGCGCCGGAAAACCAGCGCAGATCGCCCGCCAGATCGGCGTCGGTCAGCACCTCGGCCCAGGCGCGGATGCGGGCGTCGGTTTCGGCGCGGCGGGTCAGATAGTCGGGCCCGTCGGGGAACAGATCGGGGCTTCCCGCAATCCCGGCCTCGGGGCGCGGCCCGCCGTCAAAGCGGCCCATCCAGACCAGATCGCCCCACAGCAGATGCGACAGCGTGCGGGTGATCGAGCCGAAGAAGGCGCCGCGATCGCGGTTGCGTTCGACCGGGTCCAGCGTCGCCGCCGCGGCCAGCAGGCTGGCGTTCTGCCAGCCGTTGTAGCGCGCCATCAGGCGCACATAATCGCCCGTCACCAGTCCCCCGCCGCTTGCCGCTGCCGTCATTGCGCCGCTCCTTGCCGCGGCGCCGTTTCCGGCCCGCGCGCCCCTTCTTCCGCCGGAGACTTCGGCGAGGCAAGACCCCATCGCACCGCCGACCGGCCGACGGATCCTTCCTTCCCGCGCGCCCCGGCCATCATCACATCGCCGTGATGCGCGCCAACACCCTTGAACGCGGCCATCAAGAGATTGATCCGGAAGGGCTTTCCAGTCGGAACGTGCCGCGGTCCGGCGCCCCGATTTTCATCGGGCCCGCGAATAAATGCTTGAGACGCTGTCGCCGCTAAACTAGCCTTGCGGCAATAACAACTCTGACAATAGGGACAAGAATGAACATCCGCACCCTGATGCTGGCCACCGCAGCGACCCTCGCGCTCGGTCAGGCCGCCAACGCCGCCGATCCCAAGCTGACCGTGTTCGACTGGGCGGGCTTCGACCAGAAGAACCTCGTGGCCGACTATGTCACCAAATACGGCGACCAGCCGACCTATGCCTTCTTCGGCGACGACGACGAGGCGTTCCAGAAAGTATCCTCGGGCTTCAAGGTGGATATCGCCCACCCCTGCTCGCAGATGATCCAGAAATACCGCGACGCGGGCCTGATCGTGCCGTGGGATACCTCGAAGATCCCGGCCTTCAAGGACATCGCGCCGCGCTTCCTGAACTCCAAGGTCTTCGTCGACAATGGCACGGTCTGGTACATCCCGACCGACTACGCCTACACCGCAACGCTGTACGACCCCGCGAAGGTCGCGGATGCGGACGCGGCAACGCTGCAGGTCTTCGTCAACCCGAAATATGCCGGCAAGATTTCGCTGCCCGACAACTCGGATGACGTCTGGGCACTGGCGCTGCTGGCGACCGGCGTGACCGACTGGACCAAGGTCGATGATGCGCAGTTCAAGAAGGCCGCCGACTGGCTGCGCCTGGCGCACAAGAACGTGGTGTCCTACTGGAGCGATCCGTCGAGCCTGAACCAGCTGATGCAGTCGGGTCAGGTGACGGTGGCCTGGTCGTGGAATGACTCGGCGACGCAACTGAAGGCGGCCGGGATGAAGGTCGTGTTCAACCGCGAGCCCAAGGAAGGCGCGTCGAGTTGGTTCTGCGGCTGGGTCCACATGAAGGACGCCCCCGGCGACGACCAGCGCGCCTATGACTTCGTCAACGCCTTCCTCGCGCCCTCGACCGCGCAGGGCCTGCTGGACGACTTCGGCTATGCCTCGACCAACCAGGTCGGCGAGGCGTCAATTCCGGCCGATCAGCTGGTCTCGCACGATGTCAGCCCGGTGAAGGGCACCCTGCTGGCCCAGACCCCGCTGGACCAGAAGCTGCGCGACCGCATGGTGGAAGAATTCCAGAAGATCAAGGCAGGCTTCTAAACCTCTGACAGCAATACAGGAAACGCCGCCCCTTGCCGGGCGGCGTTTTCCTTTGCGCGACATCGTCAGCGGCCTTGAGCCTGCGCGCGTCCGCCCCTATATTGGTCTTGTCCGGGGCAACCCGGACTATGGTGATAAACGCGCACGTAATAAGCGGATCGGACCCGGGGGCGGTACCCGGCGACTCCACCAAACACCCGGCATTGCGGGTCATGGGGTCGAAATAGGATCGACGAACGACTAAAGGTGTTAGCTTTTGCCCGGTGAGGTACCACCGTTATCGGTCCAAAATGTACAGTTGCCAATGACAACCGTGCTCCGGCAATGGCTCTGGCTGCGTAAGCAGTTCGAGTCGCCGAAAATAAGCCCTTGCGCTTAGCAGCGTAAGGCGGGGTTCGCAGGCACCTGGCAACAGAAGCCTGCACTTCCTCCCCGGACCCTGTTGACGGACATGCAGCGCGCATGATCTATGGCCCCATGGGGTTCCGCGAACGCCCCTTGAGGCGCAAGCCCAAGCGTCGCATCCGTCTGAACGTTTCAGCGAGGATGCCCATGCCTGCCCCCAACACCATGACCATCGCGCAGCTTTCGCGCCTGATCGGCCTTGCCGATGCCCCCGCCATCCTCGACGTGCGCCTGCCCGAAGACAGTGCGCTGGACCCCGCCCTGATCCCCGGATCGCGTCCGCACCCCTTCGCCGATGTGCTGGACCTGGTTCCGGCGCTGGCCGGGCGACGGGTTGTGGTCGCCTGCCAGCGCGGCGCCAAGCTCAGCGAAGGCGCGGCCGCACTCCTGCGGACCCGCGGCATCGCCGCCGAACGGCTGGAGGACGGCGTCGCGGGCTGGCGCGCCGCCGGACAGCCGATGGTTCCGCTGGCCGCCGTGCCGGGGTCGCTCTGGGTCACCCGCCACCGCCCCAAGATCGACCGCATCGCCTGCCCCTGGCTGATCCGCCGCTTCGTCGATCCCGCGGCGCAGTTCCTGTTCGTGGCGCCCGCCGAGGTGCCCGCCGTCGCCAAGGTCTTCGGCGCGACCCCGTTCGACATCGACGGCGTATTCTGGAGCCACCGGGGCGAAGGTTGCACATTCGACACGATGGTGGAGGAGTTCTGCCTTCGCACCGACCCCCTGCTGCGCCTCGCAACCGTGGTGCGCGCCGCCGATACCGACCGGCACGACCTCGCGCCGCAGGCGGCCGGGCTGCTGGCGATCTCGGTCGGGCTGTCGCGGCAGTTTCGCGACGACCTCGACCAGCTCGCGGCGGGGATGACGATCTATGACGCGCTCTATCGCTGGGCGCGCGACGGCTTCGAGGAAGGTCACGACTGGCCGGCGGGGCGGGCATGACCGACGCGGTTCCGCCGACCCGGTCCGAGGCTGCCCGCGTCTTCGCCCGCATCGGCCTGCTGTCCTTCGGCGGCCCGGCGGCGCAGATCGCGCTGATGCACCGCGAGCTGGTCGACGCCCGCGGCTGGCTGACCGAGCGGCAGTTCCTCTCGGCGCTGTCGTTCTGCATGCTGCTGCCGGGGCCCGAGGCGATGCAACTGGCGACCTATGCCGGCTGGCGGCTGCACGGGCAGCGCGGCGGGCTGGTCGCGGGGCTCTTGTTCGTGCTGCCGGGGGCGGCGCTGATGCTGGCGCTGGCGGCGGGATACGCAGCCTTCGGCAGCGCCCCGCTGGTGCAGGCCGCGTTCCTGGGGATCAAGGTCGCCGTCGTGGTGATCGTGATCGAGGCGCTGCAACGCATCGCGCGGCGCGCGCTGAAGGGGCGCAACCAGCGGGTGATCGCGGGCCTTGCTTTCGTGGCGCTGTTCGCCTTTGCGCTGCCCTTCCCGCTGGTCATCGCGCTGGCCGCGCTTTACGGCGCGGTCACGGGGCCCGCCGCCACCACGCCCGCCCCGTCCGCGTCGCTGGGCCCGACGCTGCGCACGGGCGCGCTCTGGCTGGCGATCTGGCTGCTGCCGCTTGGGCTGCTGGCGGTGTTCGAACACGGCATCCTGACCGACATCGGCGCCTATTTTGCCCGCCTTTCCGTGCTGACCTTTGGCGGCGCCTACGCGCTGCTGGCCTGGATGGCGCAGACCGTGGTGGCCGATTTTCACTGGCTGACGCCGCCCCAGATGATCGACGGGCTCGGCCTGGCCGAAACCACGCCGGGGCCGCTGATCCTCGTCACCGAATTCGTCGGCTACCTCGCCGCCGACCGGCAGGGCGGGCCTTGGGCAGGCGTGGCGGGCGCGGTGGTGACGCTGTGGATGACCTTCGCCCCCTGCTTTCTGTGGATCTTCGTCGGCGCCCCCTGGATCGACTCGATCACCGCGCGGCCGCGGCTTTCGGCGGCGCTTGGCGCGGTGATGGCGGCGGTTGTGGGGGTGATCCTGAACCTGTCGGTCTGGTTCGCGCTGCACGTCTTGTTCCGCACCGTCGGCCATGCCGCCTGGGGGCCAGTGTCGCTGCCCTGGCCGGACTTGACGACGGTCGATCCGCTGGCGCTGGCGCTGACCGCCGTTGCGGGGCTGACGATCCTGCGCCTGCACTGGCCGCTGCCTGCGGCGCTGGCCTTTTCGGCGGGCCTCGGCCTGTTGGCCGTGCAGGTCTGAGGCCGGGCAAAAACCGGCACCCGGCCTCTTCCCTTCGAAATCGAATCCCCTATGCTGACGATACTGCGGTTGCGAAAGGCCTTTTGATGACCCGTTCCATCGACTACGGAAATCTGATGCACCGTGCGATGCGGGGACTGATCCAGCAGGTGCTGACCGACATCGCCGCGAACGGGCTGCCCGGCGCGCATCACTTCTTCATCACCTTCGACACCCGTCACAGTGGCGTACAGATGGCGGCCTGGCTGAAGGATCGCTACCCGGCCGAGATGACCGTGGTGATTCAGCACTGGTACGAGAACCTGACCGTCACCGATGAAGGATTCACCATCACGCTGAATTTCGGCAACCAGCCCGAACCGATGTTCATCCCCTTCGACTCGGTGCGCACCTTCGTCGACCCCTCGGTCGAATTCGGCCTGCGCTTCGAGACGCATGACGACGAGGACGACGACGAGGCCGAGATGGAGGAAGAAGCCGAGGACGACGCCCCGCCCAAGGAGGCCGAGGTGGTCAGCCTCGACAGTTGGCGGAAATAGCGTCCCGCCTGCGGTATGCGACGGCATGCCGATTGATTTTGCAGCACCGTCCCGCTAAACCCCTCGCGACATTCGAGGAGGCTTGCCAATGACCGCGACCCGCACCGAAACCGACAGCTTTGGCCCGCTCGAGGTTCCCGCCGACAAGTATTGGGGCGCGCAGACGCAGCGTTCCATCATCAATTTCCCGATCGGCTGGGAACGCCAGCCGGTGAAGATCATCCGCGCGCTTGGCGTGATCAAGAAGGCCTGCGCGCTGGTCAACATCGACCAGGGCGACATCGCGCCGGAACTGGGCAATGTGATCGCCGCCGCCGCAACCGAGGTGATCGAGGGCAAGTTCGACGACAACTTCCCGCTGGTGGTCTGGCAGACCGGGTCGGGCACGCAGTCGAACATGAACGCCAACGAGGTGATCTCGAACCGCGCGATTGAAATGCTGGGCGGCGTCAAGGGCTCGAAGAAGCCCGTTCACCCGAACGATCACGTCAACATGGGGCAGTCGTCGAACGACACCTTCCCGACCGCGATGCACGTTGCCATCGCCATGCAGGCGCGCGACGTGACGCTGCCGGGGCTGGAAAAGCTGCATGCGGCGCTGGCGGCGAAAGCGGCGGAATTCAAGGACATCATCAAGATCGGCCGCACCCATACCCAGGACGCCACCCCGTTGACGCTGGGGCAGGAGTTTTCCGGCTATGCCGCGCAGGTCGCCAAGGGGATTGCGCGGGTGAAGATGTGCCTGCCCGACATCTACGAACTGGCGCAGGGCGGCACTGCCGTCGGCACCGGGCTGAACACCCGCGTCGGCTGGGACGTCCGCGTCGCCGACAAGATTGCTGAAATCACCGACCTGCCGTTCGTCACCGCGCCCAACAAGTTCGAGGCGCTGGCCGCGCATGACGCGATGGTGATGTTCTCGGGTGCGCTGAAAACGGTCGCGGCCTCGCTGTTCAAGATCGCCAACGATATCCGCCTTTTGGGCTCCGGCCCGCGCTCGGGTCTGGGCGAACTGATCCTGCCGGAGAACGAGCCGGGATCCTCGATCATGCCGGGCAAGGTCAACCCGACCCAGGCCGAGGCGCTGACGATGGTCTGCGCCCATGTGATGGGCAACGACGCGGCGGTGGGCTTTGCCGGCAGCCAGGGTCATTTCGAGCTGAACGTCTACAACCCGATGATGTCCTACAACGTGCTGCAATCCATGCAGCTTCTGGGCGACGCCTCGGCAAGTTTCACCGACAACATGGTGGTCGGGATCGAGGCCAACACGGTGCGGATCGACAAGCTGATGAAGGAATCACTGATGCTGGTCACCGCGCTGGCGCCGACGATCGGCTACGATGCCGCGACCAAGGTGGCCAAGACCGCGCACCACAACGGTACCACGCTGCGGGAAGAGGCGATCGCACTCGGCTATGTCGATGGCGAGACCTTTGACCGCATCGTGCGACCCGAGGACATGGTGGGGCCGAAGGGGTAATGGTCGAGATCGTCAACCTCAACCGCGCCCGCAAGGTGCAGACCAAGGCGAAGGCGCGGGTCGAAGGCGCCGCGAACGCGCGGAAGTTCGGTCGCAGCAAGGCCGAAAAGACGCTGGAGCAGACGCAGGCCGACAAGGCCCGCGCCACGCTCGACGGTCACGCCCGCGAGCCGGAATGAGCGGCCGCCCGGTCAAGCACTCGCTGACCCTGGCCGGGCACCGCACCAGCGTGTCTTTGGAGGCCGCGTTCTGGCAGGCGTTCCGCGAGATTGCCGCGAGCCGCGGACAGGGCATCAACACGCTGGCGGCCGAAATCGACGCGGGCCGCGGCGATGTGGGGCTGGCCTCGGCGATCCGCGTCTTCGTGCTCGACGCGGTCCGCGCCAAATCTTCGCAGAAGATTTGATCTGATTTTTCGGCGAAAAATCGGGCTTCAGCGGCGGCGCAGATCCAGCCAGATGCCATCCTTGGCCCGCACCGTCAGATGCGCCACCGGCACCGGATCCCGCCCCGCCACCGGCGCAAAGCGGAACGCCCGCACCAGCAGCGCCAGCAGCAACGGCCCTTCCACCATCGCGAAGCCCGCCCCGGTGCAGACCCGCGGCCCGGCCGAGAACGGCATGTAGGCGTCGCGCGCCGAGGCGCGGCAGGCCTCGGTCTGCCAGCGGTCGGGGTCGAAGGCATCGGGATCGGCCCACAGGCGTTCGTGCCGGTGCAGGTGCCAGGGGCTCAGCACGATCTGCGCGCCCGGAGCCACCGCCCGCTCACGGAACACCTCCGGGCAGCGGTTTTCGCGCACCATCATCGGCACCGGCGGATAAAGCCGCAGCGCCTCGCGGAACACATCACGGGTGAACCTCAGCTTGGACAGGTCTGAAAAGGCGGGGTTTTCCGGCAACGACGCCGCCTCTGCCGCGACCCGATCCTGCACCTGCGGCGCGCGGGCCAGCAGATACAGCGCCCAGGCCAGCGCCGAGGCCGAGGTTTCGTGCCCGGCCAGAAAGAAGATCGCGACCTGATCGACCATTTCGGCGGTGGCAAAGAGTTCCCCGGTCAGCGGATCGGGCGTCGTCATGATCTTGGTCGCCAGATCGTCCGGCGCCGTGCCCGCCGCAATCGCGGCCGCGCGATCCGCCGTCAGCCGCGTGATCAGCGCCCGGATCGCCCGCGCCGTCGCCCGGGTCCGGCGCGCGTGGAAGCGCGGCATCCAGCGCGGCAGCGGCACGAAAGCGGCGAGGTTCAGGATCGGCTGGGTGCGCTGATACGCGCGGAACTGGGTGAAGACCGCCGCCGCCACCTCATGCTCGATCGGGATCGAAAAGAGGGTGCGGAAGATCACGTCCGCCGCCGCATGGCTCATCGGCGCCTCGACCTCCTGCACGCCCTCGGCCAGCCGCGCCACCGCCGCCTGCCCGGCCGCCAGCATCGCCGGATAGGTGTCGCGCAACCGCCCGCCCTCGAAGGCGGGGTCGATGATGCGGCGCTGGCGCTTCCATTCCGCGCCATTGGTGACAAAGACCGAGCGGCCCAGCAGCGGGCGCAGGCCCTCGCCGATCCGGCCCGACTTGGGGAAATCGTCGGGGCGTTCCTTCAGCACGAGGTCGATCAACGCCGGATCGTTGCACAGGTAGCTGCGAAAGAACGGGGTGCGGAACTCGGCCATCCAGGCACGGTAAAGCCGGGCGGGCTGGGCCGACAGGATGTCTTGCCGAAAGAGCCGCAGATAGCGCCAGAGCGACACGCGGTCGGGGCGCGGCTGGGGCTTGGGCGGGATCATGCCGCGCGGCTCGTGTAGCGCGACAGCGGCCGCTCGATCCGGCTTTTCGACGGCGCGCGCCCGGCGTAGCGCGCGGCCAGTGTCAGCGGCCCCGCCGTGATGCGGAAGTAGTCGTAATCGCCGGGCCGGTCGAAAGCGGACAGATACTGGAAATGCAGCCGGAAAAACCGCCAGCGCAGCGCCCGCCAGCGTTCCGGGCTCAACGTCTGGGTGAACGCCGCCGAGATCACCAGCGGCCAGCGCTTGCCCGGCGGCGCCACCCCCGACACCGCCACCGGATCGCACAGCGAGAACGCGGCCCCGTCGCCAGGTGCGGTGACATCGACCCAGGTCAGATCGTCGCGCGTCGAGAGAAAGGCCAGATCGTCGCGCAGTTTCCACGCATCGGGCAGGAAGGACACCATCGGGATCACCTGCCCCAGCGACAGGAAGGCCAGCACCGGCCCCCCCGCCCGCGGACCCTCACCCGCGCGCAGAAGGTCGGCTAGGACCGACACCGCCAGATGCGCGCCCGAGGAATGGCCGACCACCAGCACCTCGTCCACCGGCTCGCGCAGCGCCGCGGCGATGGCCTGGCGAAACACCGCCATCCGCGCGGACAGGTCGTCCGGCAGCGCGCCGCGCGCCTGCGCGGTATGGGCATAGTCGTGCATCAGGTAATAGGCCAGAAATCGGCTGTCCTGCGCCCGGAACCCGCGCAGAACCAGTGGCACGACGGCAAGACCGGCAAGGGCTGCCACCACCTGCGGCGCCACCAGGGCCAGAAGCGCAGCCACCACCGCCCCGGCCAGACCGGCCACGCCAAGTTGCGCCAGCAGCACCACGATGGGATAAAGTGCGGCGATGATCGGCCCCTTGCGCAGCCGCATCAGCCGGAAGAGCGCGCCCGAGCCGATATAGACCCAGGCCGTGCGCGCCAGTTGCAGATAGGTCGCCCCGATCCCCTGCGCCATCGAGCCGCGCACGATGTCGGCCCAGATCAGCATCTCGACCCCGGTTTCCACCGCCGCGCCGTCGACCTCGGCCTGCACCTGCCAGCCATAGGCGCCGCGGCCGCGCCTCGGGCTCAGCGTCAGGCGGTAGCCCGAGATGGCGGCCTGCGCGGTGCCTTCCTTGCGATACATCTCGCGGTAGCGCCGGGCGGGCACGGGATCGTAGCCGGGGATGTAGAACACCCGCCGCCGCGCCACTTGGCCCCCTGTGCTGCCGTCCGCCGCCGTCATGGCGCCAGCATAGGCGGCAATTCCGGCAAAAATAAGGGGCTAGCCGAGGCTGGAGAGGCCGGGAAAATGCTCCAGCAGCCAGTAGGAAAAGCTGGAAAACCCGCCCGTCAGCATCAATAGGCCGATGGTCCACAGCAAAAGCCCCATGATGCGCTCGATCCGTTCCATCCGGCCCTTCATCCAGCGCATCAGCCCGGCGAGGCGCGGGAAGAAGGCGGCAACCGCCAGGAACGGCAGCCCCAGCCCGAGCGCATAGACGCCCAGCAAGAGCGTGCCCCGGCTGACGCTCGCCTCGTTCGCGGCAAGCGAGAGGATGGCGCCCAGTTGCGGGCCGATGCAGGGCGTCCAGCCAAAGGCGAAGGCAAGGCCCAGCACATAGGCGCCGAAGGCCGATCCGCCACGGTCGCCCACGTCCAGCCGCGCCTCGCGGTTCAGGAACGGGATGGTGATGACGCCCAGGAAATGGGCGCCGAACACCATCACGATCACCCCCGACAGCGTGGCGAAGGTGGTGGAGTTCTTCAGGAAGAACGCGCCAAAGGCCGAGGCGGTGAAGCCCAGGAACAGGAACACCGTCGACAGCCCCAGCACGAAACACAGCGCCGGGACCATCGGACTGCGGCGCGTGCCCTCGGCGCCGTGCAGTTCGGCGATGCTGATGCCGGACATGTAGGCGAGGTAAGGCGGCACGATCGGCAGCACACAGGGGCTGAGGAACGACAATATGCCCGCGCAGAGCGCGATGAACATCGCGGGCAGCAGCCCCGCGTCGATCAGATCCAATCCGAACATGCGCATCCCCTTTGGCGCCGGATAGACGATTTCGCGGCCGCCGTCACGGGGCCAATGCGTCACATCGCCGTGGACGCGGGCCCATGATCGGCCTATCACGCCGCGCATGGAGTGGGACGTCGAAGTTGATGCCGCCGGGCTGATCTGCCCGCTGCCCGTCTTGCGCGCGCGCAAGCGGCTGCTGGGGTTGCCGCCGGGGGCCGTGCTGCGGCTGATCGCGAGTGATCCGGCCTCGATCATCGACGTGCCGCATTTCTGCGCCGAAGCCGGGCACAGGCTCTTGTTGCAGACCGAAGAGGGCCCGCATCAGGTGTTCCTGATCCGGCGCGGATAGCAAAAGGCGCCGGGGGATGCCCGGCGCCTTCCGTCATTCGTGCGATCCGCCGGATCAGCGGGCGAGCGACCACCAGCCGCGCTTTTTCGCCTTCGGCTCGCCATCCTCGGCGACCTCCGGATCAGGCGCGGGTTGCAGCGTCTCGGTCACCGTGACCGCATCATCCGCCATCGGTGCGGCCAGCGGGGCCGCCGCGACGGCGACCTCGGCCACCGGCACCGGGGCAGTTTCGGCCATCGCCGGTTCCGGCACGGGCATCGGCGCGGGTTCCACCGCCACCGGTTGCGGCGCGGGCGCCAGCTCGGCCGGGGCCTCGACCTCGGTCGGGGCTTCCGCCTCCGCCGTGGCTGCGGGTTTGCGCGTGCGGCTGCGGGGTGCGCGCTTCTTCGGGGCCGGGGTTTCCTCGGCGACCGCTTCGGCCACGCCGCCCTCGTCCGCGGTCAGCTCTTCGACGGCGGCCTCTTCCGCGACCTTCGGCTTGGCGCGGCTGCGGCTGCGACGGCGCGCTGGCTTGGCCGGGGCCTCGTCCGCCGCAGGCTCGGCGACGGATTGCGCGACGGCGGCTTCGTCCTCGCCCTCGTCCTCGGTGCCGTCGTCATCGCTGCCGTCGTCGCCCTCGGCGCCTTGCGCGTCCGTGCCGCCTTCGGCCTGACCCGCGGCGCCGTTCTTGCGGCGACGCCGACGGCGGCGCTTCTTCTTCGGCCCGTTCGGCGCTTCGCCCGGAACCGCCTCGGCCACCGCCGCGACCTCGGCGACCTCGGCCACCTCTTCGACCTCGGCCTCGTCCTCTTCGATCTCGACCTCGTCCTCTTCGACAAGGTCATCCATCAGCGAGGTATCGACCGACACGACATGATGCGCTTCCGGCACGGCGCGCAGCGCGGTCTTGAACTTCTCGATCGAGAAATCCGGGCTGATCAGGGTCGGATCGGCCTCGATGCGCACCGACATGCCGTAGCGCAGTTCGATCTGCGCGATGTGTTCACGCTTCTGGTTCATCAGGAAGTTGACGATCGCGACCGGCGCCTTCAGCAGCACCTCGCGCGAGCGTTTGCGGGTGCCCTCTTCCTCGAGCTGGCGCAGGATCGACAGCGCAAGACTGTCATCCGAGCGGATCAGGCCGGTGCCGTGGCAATGCGGGCAGGGCGCGGTGGTCGCCTCCAGCATCCCCGGCCGCAGGCGCTGGCGGCTCATTTCCAGCAGGCCGAAGCCCGAGATGCGCCCCACCTGGATGCGCGCCCGGTCGGTTTTCAGCTTGTCCTTCAGCCGCTTTTCAACGGCCAGGTTGTTGCGCCGTTCTTCCATGTCGATGAAGTCGATCACGATCAGCCCGGCGAGGTCGCGCAGCCGCAGTTGCCGCGCGATTTCCTCGGCCGCTTCCGAGTTCGTCTTCAGCGCGGTTTCCTCGATCGAGCCTTCCTTGGTGGCCCGGCCCGAGTTCACGTCGATCGCCACCAGCGCCTCGGTGATGCCGATCACGATGTAGCCGCCCGACTTGAGCTGCACCACCGGGTTGAACATGCCGTTCAGGTAGGTTTCCACCTGATAGCGCGCGAACAGCGGCATCTGCTCGGTGTATTGCTGCACCACCTTGGCATGGGACGGCATGATCATCTTCATGAAGTCCTTGGCAACGCGGTAGCCCTCCGCGCCTTCGACCAGAACCTCTTCGATCTCGCGGGTGTAAAGGTCACGGATCGTGCGCTTGATCAGGTTGCCTTCCTCGTAGATCGGGGCGGGCGCGATGGATTTCAGCGTCAGTTCGCGAATCTCTTCCCAAAGCCGCATCAGGTATTCGTAGTCGCGCTTGATTTCGGCCTTGGTGCGCTTGGCGCCCGCGGTGCGGATGATCAGGCCCGCGCCTTCCGGCACCTCGATCTCGCCCGCGATCTCTTTGAGCTTCTTGCGGTCGGCCACTTGCGTGATCTTGCGGCTGATGCCGCCGCCGCGCGCGGTGTTGGGCATCAGCACGCAGTAGCGGCCCGCCAGCGACAGATAGGTGGTCAGCGCCGCGCCCTTGTTGCCGCGTTCTTCCTTGACGACCTGGACCAGCATGATCTGCCGGACCTTGACGACTTCCTGAATCTTGTATTTCCGCGCCCGCGGCTTGCGCGGCTGACGGATTTCCTCGGCGACGTCCTCTTCGGCGATCGACTCGATTTCTTCGTCGTTGTCGGCGGCATGGTCGAGCGCGCGATAGCGCCGTTCGCTGCGTTCTTCGCCGGTTTCGTCGACGCTGTCGCCGTTGGTATGGTCATGGGGCGCGTGGTCATGATCCTCGGCGGCGGCGGGCGCCTCCGCTGCGGGCGCCTCGGCACTCGGCGCATCATACAGCGCATCCGCGCCGCGATCCTCGCCCAGATCGACGACATCCATGTTGCCGATCTCGCGGTTGGTCACGGCGTCGCCGTTCTCAGCGTCTTCGGCGCGCGGCTGCGGGCGCGGGCGGCGCGAGCGTTCGCGGCCCTCGTCATCTTCCATCGCGCGGGCATAGGCGCGTTCTTCATCCAGCAGCGCCTTACGGTCCGCCGTCGGAATCTGGTAATAATCCGGATGGATTTCCGAGAACGCCAGGAACCCGTGCCGGTTTCCGCCGTAATCGACGAAAGCGGCCTGCAGCGAAGGCTCTACCCGCGTGACTTTCGCAAGGTAGATGTTGCCGGCGAGTTGCCGTTTGTTGACGGTTTCAAAGTCGAATTCCTCAACCTTGTTTCCGTCCACCACCACGACCCGGGTCTCCTCGGGGTGGGTGGCATCGATAAGCATCTTGGTGGCCATGTTGTTCCATTGCACCCTGGCGGGGCGAGGGCCGCGCGGACAGATCCGGGCGGGCGGCTCACAGCGGTCGGGTGACTTGTTCGGGCGAAGCGGGCCGTCGAACAGAGACACCAATGCCGAGCCGAGCGCCCGGTCGGGCGTCCCAGTCTCGGCTTCGGCAGGTCTGCGCAGTCCATCGCGGTTGTTCCAGGGCACCAACGTCGGCACCCGTCCTATCAGCCCGCACCGTCACCGACCGTTCGGGCAATTCCTCGGTCTTGCGACCCATCGACCGACCAATTCCGATCGCAAGGGCAAGGTGCCCGTCATCGGAATCAGCGGCGAAACTGACTCGGCGGGTCCGGTTCGGCGACACGGAACCCCCGTTGCACGACTGTAGCGGGTCAGGCAAGCAAAAGACAATGGAAATTCTGCGCGCCGGGGTTCGCCTATTGCGCGAGCCCGTGGTTGATCAGCAGGCCGGCCGTCGCCACGCCGACCAGCAGGATCACGATGACGAGCGGTGGCAGCACGAGAATCGGCAGGCGCTGCACAAGGCTCTTGCGCTGATGGCACTTGCCGCAGATCGGCGACATCAGTCGGGTATTATGGCCACAAAACCGGCAGGTCACGCCGCGAATGTTCATCAGTGCAGACATCGGACATCCTTTGGAAGGCGGGCGCAGGTTTGACTTCGCTCTCCTCGAAGACGAATCTCATCGACGGAGCCTAACCCTCGGTTTGCATCAAAGTCCAACCGATACTATGGGTTGTCGCCTGATCGTGACCGATCATTCGTCCGGGCGACAGAGTCAGGCCGCACAACCACAGGATGATCTTACCTGCGGGCACCTTTCCCCGTCAAGTGGGATGCCCGCCGAGCCTCAGACGTAATCGCCGCGACTCAGCCCGTATTTCGCCATCTTTTCGTTCAGCGTGCGGCGCGGCAGGCACAGTTCTTCCATCACCGCGACGATCGAACCCTTGTGGCGGCGCATCGTGTTGTCGATCAGCATCCGCTCGAAGGCATCTACATAGTCCTTCAGCGGCTTGCCCTCGGTGGTCACCGCAGGCGCGGCCGCCTCGTTGTCGGCCATCAGCAGCGAGGCGATGGTGCCGGTGCCGCGGCGGTTCTGCAGCACCGCGCGCTCGGCGATGTTCACCAGTTGGCGCACGTTGCCGGGCCAGGGCGCCTGCAACAGTTGCGCCGCTTCCTGCGCGGTCAGTTGCGGCGCCTCGCAGCCGTATTCCTCGGCGAACTGCTCGGTCAGGCGGGTGAACAGCGTCAGGATATCCTCGCCGCGCGTGCGCAGCGGCGGCAGGGTGATCTTCAGCGCGGCCAGCCGGTAGTAAAGGTCGGGCCGCAGCGTCTCCTCCAGCGTGCGGTCGGGCGCGTGTTCGTTGCAGATCGCGATGATGCGCGTTTCGGCGGGCATCCCCTGGTCGTTGATCTGGGTCAGCAGGCGCGCCTGCATCCCCTGGCTCAGCGCCTCGATGTCTTCCAGGCAAAGCGTGCCGCCGCGCGCCTCTTCCACCAGCGGCAGGCCGCTGCCTTCCTCGGTCGGGCCAAAGAGCCGCGTCGCCAGCGCATCCTCGGAAAACGCGGCGCAAGAGATGGTGACGAACTTGCGCCCGGCCCGCGGCCCGACCGCGTGCAGCGCGTGCGCCACCAGTGTCTTGCCGGTGCCAGTTTCACCGTCGATCAGCACGTGCCCGTCGGCCTGCCCCAGATCGAGGATATCCTCGCGCAACCGCTCCATCACCGCCGAGGTGCCGATCAGCTTGCGCATCAGCACGGTGCCGTCGCTGAGCTCACGCCGCAGGGCGCGGTTGTCCAGCGTCAGCCGCCGGGCCTGCGTCGCGCGCTTCACCAGTTCGGTCATGCGGTCCGGGTTGAACGGCTTTTCCAGAAAGTCGTAGGCGCCCAGCCGCATCGCCTCCACCGCCATCGGCACGTCGCCGTGGCCGGTGATCATGATCACCGGCAGGCCCGAATCCATGCTCATCAGCCGCTTCAGGAAGGCCATGCCGTCCATCCCCGGCATCTTGATGTCGCTGACCACGACGCCCGGAAAATCGGCCCCGATGACCTTCAGCGCCTCTTCGGCACTGGCATGGGCCTCGGCGTCGAACCCCGACAGCGCCAGCCACTGGCTGATCGACTGCCGCATGTCCTGCTCGTCGTCGACGATCGCCACTTTCATCGCACGCACCATCAGACCCTCATTCCGCTGCTTCGACGTCCCGCGCCAGGATGGGCAGTTGCACCTCGAACACTGCGCCACCGCTTTCGCCGTTGCGCGCCGTCAAGCGTCCGCCCAAGTCCTTGACGATGCCGGAGGAGATCGCAAGCCCCAGCCCCACCCCCTCGCCCGGCTTCTTGGTGGTGTAGAACGGTTCGAACAACTGGTCGAGGTTCTCGATGCCGTGGCCGTTGTCGCGCACCGTCAGCGTCGCCGTCTCGCCTGCCGTCAGCAGGATGTCGATGCGCGGATCGGGCTCGCCCTTGGTCGCATCCAGCGCGTTGCGTAGCAGGTTGATGATCACCTGCTCATAGCGGATGCGGTCGGCCATCACCATCACCGGGCTGCGCGGCAGGGTCCGCGTGATCTTCACCGCGCGGGTCTTCAATTGTGGCTCCATCATCGACAAAGCCGTGGAAACGCAATGCCTTGCGTCAACAGGCTCGAACGCCTGGCCGCCCTTGCGGGCATAGGATTTCAACTGCCGGGTGATCGCGCCCATGCGGTCGATCAGGTCGTCGATGCGCTGGAACGACGACAGCGCCTCCTCCGGCCGCTTGCGTTGCAGCAAGAGGCGCGCGCCGGCCAGATAGGTCTTCATCGCCGCCAGCGGCTGGTTCAGCTCATGGCTGACCGCCGCCGCCATCTCGCCCAGCGCGGCAAGCTTGGAGGACTGCGCCAGCGTCTGTTCGGCAAGGTTCAAGTCTTGCTGCACTTTCTCGCGTTCGGCGATTTCCCGCTGCAAGCGCGCGTTCAACTGGCGCAGTTCCGCCGACTCGCGCTGGAACAGCACCGATTGCGACACCGCCCGCCGCGACAGGATATAGAAGGCCAGCGCCAGCAGCATGGCGAAGCCCATGATCTCCAGCGCCAGCACGGCGTTCACCTGCTCGCGGATCGAATCGTAGCGGGTGAAGGCGGTCAGCTTCCAGCCGCGGAACGGAATGGTGGTGGAGTTCTTCATCACCGCCAGGCCGCGCAGATAGGCGTCGGGGCGCGCCCGCGTCCAGTCGGCGGTGACGTTCCAGGCCCGCTCGATCGCCGAGGGGGCGTCACGCTCGACCAGCGCATCCTGCAGGGCATGGCCGCGCCAGCGCGGTTCGGTCGACAGCACGATCTTGCCCTCGCTGTCGGTCGCCACCACCGCGTCCGAGAATCCGGCCCAGCTCCGTTCATACTTGCTCAGGTCGACCTCGACGACGATCACCCCGATCGTCGCGTTGGTCTGGCTGAGGCTGCGCGAATAGGTGAACTCGAACCCGCCCGAGTCGCGCGGGTTGACCGTGAACACCGAATCCTTGGCCCGCTGCGCCTCGACGAAGGCCGGCGCGGCCTTCAGGTTGGTGCCGATCCGGTTGCGGTCGGTCGCGGCCACCACGCGGCCGTCGCTGTCCAACAGCACGATCGCCGCCGCGCCGATCTCGGCCTGCAACGAGATCAGCCGCTGCGAGGTCGAGGTGAAATCGGTCGTGGTCAGCGCTTCGATCAGCGCCGGGTCGCGCGACAGCAGCAGGGGCACCACCGAGGTGCGCTGCAACTCGCTCATCACGTTGCCGGTATAGAGCGCGAGGCGCAGCATCGCCCGGTTGCGCGTCGTCTCGGTAAAACGCTGGGTCAGCACGTCGTTCGTCATCAGAACGACCCCGATCGCCACCACCACCAGCAGGCCCACGATGATCCGCGCCAGCCACGGCGCGCGCCGGGCCGGATCGGGCGGGGTTTCGTCTGCGGGATCGTTCAGCGTCATGGCGGCAGACTACGCCGCGCCGGGCGCGGTCTCAAGCGCCGGACGCTCAGGCCGGCGCCATCGCGCCGACCAGCGCGTGAAACAGCACCGCGCCGTCAATGCCGCCCTGCGCCGGGCTCACGCAGCGTTCGGGGTGGGGCATCATCCCCAGCACGCGACGGTTTTCCGACAGGATGCCCGCGATCGCATCGACCGAGCCGTTGGGGTTGTCGCGGTAGCGGAAGGCGACGCGATCCTCGCCGGTCAGCCGCGCCACCAGATCGGCATCGGCGGTATAGTTGCCATCATGATGCGCGATCGGGATCGCCACCGTCGCGCCCCTGTGCCAGCCCGCGGTATAGGCGCTGTCGGAGGTCGCCACCGTCAGCCCGACCGTGCGGCAGATGAAGCGCAGGCCCGCGTTGCGCATCAGCGCGCCGGGCAGCAGGCCCATCTCGGTCAGCACCTGAAAGCCGTTGCAGATGCCCAGCACATAGCCGCCGCGCCGTGCATGGGCGCCAATGGCCGCCGAGATCGGCGAGCGCGCGGCAATGGCGCCGCAACGCAGGTAATCACCGAACGAGAACCCGCCGGGGATGCCGACGATGTCGGTGCCCGTCGGCAGCGCGGTTTCCTTGTGCCAGACCCGCACGACCTCGGCGCCCGCGGCCGCGAAGGCGTCGGCCAGGTCGCGGTCGCAGTTCGACCCCGGAAAGGTGATGACGGCGGCTTTCATGGCGGCGGCTCCCCTGCTGACGATGGCCCTGCCCTACCGCAAAGCGCGGCCGCCCGCCAACACGAATTTTCGCCGAGAATCCGGATCAGCGCACGCGCGCGAGCGTGGTTTCCAGATCGCCGTAGCCGGTAAAGCGGCGCTCGTAGGCCAACCCCAGCCGCGCCGCGCAATCGCGCGCCTTGGCATCCAGCGCGGCGTCGTCGGTCTGCGCCTGGTAGACCAGCCTGGTGTAGTTGCCGAAATACATGTCGCGCAGTTCCGGGTGACGGTCGAGGCCCAGCGGCCGCCAGATGAAGGCGTCGAACTGCCGCGCCAGGAAATCGGTCAGGTAGAAGGCGGTGAACTCGGTCTCGGCCTGTTCCGCGAAGGCCGCGTTGCCCTCGAAGAACGCGTAGCAATGCGGCCCCTCGACCATCTCGACACCCAGTTCGGCGCATTTCGCCTGCAACAATCCGCCGGTGCCGCAATCGGCGTAGACCACGAAGATCGACTCATAGTCGGCGCGATGCTCGGCCACCGCCGCCTCCACCGCGGCCGGAATGCGGTCGGGCCACAGGTGCAGGTTGGCGGGCAGGCAGGTCAGGTCGAGATGGTCCCAGTGGTTGATCCGTTTCAGCGCCAGGATCTCGTGCGCCAGTGCGCCGCAGGCCAGCAGCAATACCCGGCCCTGCGGCGCGTCGAGCGGCAGGCCCCGCTCGGTCAAGGCATGGTCGTCGGGGCTCATGCCCGCCGCCCGGCGAGCTGCAACAGCAGCGCCGCGGCGAGCAGGGCCCAGACGCCATCCATCGGGCTGATCCCGCCGCGCAGCAGGTAGCCCAGCAGCAGCGCGACACCCGCCGCGCCCAGTGACAGCAGGGCAATCCGGATCATTGGATGAAGATGCATGAAGGGCCTCCCTGGCCGCGACATGTGCGCAGGTTCTGGGCGTTTGCCAAGGGGGTTCACGCAAACGGGATGCAATCCCTGCATGTGCCCCCTCGGAGGTTGCTTCAGGACATCGCCGCCTGATTGTGCTTGCGCAGCATGTATTGCTTGGCGGTTTCCACCGCCACCGCCGCGTCGCGGCAGTAAGCATCGGCGCCGATCGCGCGGCCGAATTCCTCGTTCAGCGGCGCGCCGCCGACCAGCACGATATACTCTTCGCGCAGGCCCTTTTCCTTCAGTGTGTCGATAACGACCTTCATGTAGGGCATCGTGGTGGTCAGCAGCGCCGACATGCCCAGGATGTCGGGCTGCTCTTCTTCCAGCGCCGCCAGATACTTGTCGACCGAGTTGTTGATGCCGAGATCGCGCACCTCGAAGCCGGCGCCCTCCATCATCATCGCGACAAGGTTCTTGCCGATGTCGTGGATGTCGCCCTTCACGGTGCCGATCACCATCTTGCCCATGCGCGGCGCGCCGGTTTCCGCCAGCAGCGGCTTGAGGATGAACATCCCCCCCTTCATCGCGTTGGCGGCCAGCAGCACCTCGGGGACGAACAGGATGCCGTCGCGAAAGTCGTAGCCGACGATCGTCATGCCCGCCACCAGCGCCTTGGTCAGCACATCGTAGGGCGTCCAGCCGCGATCCAGCAGGATGTGGACGCTCTCCTCGATCTCTTCCTTCAGGCCGTCGTAGAGGTCGTCGTGCATCTGCAGCACAAGTTCGTCGTCCGACAGTTCGGAAAGGATGATTTCTTGTTCGTCGGCCATGGCCTGCTCCTGCGCTCGGATGTCGCGATCTAAATGCGGCCAAAGGTCTGGGGGCACTGTCCGGATTGCGACATGCGCCGTGTCATCCACGACTTGGCGGGAAATGGCAAGTCGCGGTCCGCCGAGGGCTGGCGCATGTTTCTCTTTTGTTCTAGATTTTCCCGATGTCCGACGAGGCCACGATCCCGCCCCACCTGCGCCTGCGCGCCCGCGGCGCCCGCTCGAACGCCGCCGGACGGTTCGAGCCGGAACGGCGCGTGCCGGAACCCGACGGCTGGGACCGGCCCGAGGACGCGGTGACCCTGCGCACCACCGTCACCCTGGAACGCCCGCGCAGCGCGATCACCCGCAACACCTCGCCCGACCTGCCGTTCGACCGCTCGCTCAACCCCTATCGCGGCTGCGAACATGGCTGCATCTACTGCTTCGCGCGGCCCAGCCACGCCTGGCTCGGGTTCTCGCCCGGCCTTGATTTCGAGACCCGGCTGATCGCCCGTCCCGGCATCGGCGCCGTGCTGGCACGCGAGCTGTCCGCCCGCCGCTACGCCCCGGCCCCGCTGGCGATCGGCACCAACACCGACCCCTACCAGCCGATCGAGGCCGAACACCGCGTGATGCGCGAGGTGCTGGAGGTGCTGTCGGCCTTCAACCACCCGGTCGCGATCACCACCAAGGGCACGCTGATCGAGCGTGACCTCGACCTGCTCGCCCCGATGGCGGCAAAGGGCCTCGCCCATGTCGGCATCTCGCTGACCACGCTCGACCCTGCCATATCCCGCGCGATGGAACCGCGGGTGCCCGCCCCCGCCCGCCGTCTGGCGACGATCCGGCGGCTGGCCGGGGCCGGGGTGCCGGTGCGGGTGATGATCGCCCCGGTGGTGCCCGCGCTGACCGACCACGAAACCGAGGCGATCCTGCAGGCCGCGCATGACGCGGGCGCCAGCCGCGCCGCCTATATCGCGCTGCGCCTGCCGCTGGAGGTCGCGCCGCTGTTCCGCGACTGGCTCACCGCGCATTTCCCCGACCGCGCCGCCCGCATCATGGGCCGCGTGCGCGCGTTGCACGGGGGCAAGGACTACGACCCCGACTGGGGCAAACGGATGCGCGGCGAGGGGCCATGGGCCGACCTGATGGCGCAACGCTTCCGCGCCGCCACAAGGCGGCTCGGGATGGACGGGCCGTCAACGCCGCTGCGCACCGACCTGTTCGCGGTGCCGCCGAAGCCCGGCGATCAACTCAGCCTGGCGCTCTGACCCAACACTTTCGGTCCTGAAATATCCCGGGGGTCCGGGGGCAGCGCCCCCGGCCGCCAGCCGTCCTCACCCGCGCCGACGCCGTTCCCGCTTCGGCCCGCCCGCATCGTCGCCGGTGCCGTCCGACGCCGAGGAAAACCCGCCAAGCTTTTCGGCGATCGTGTCCAGCGCCGGGCGCGGCCCGCGCGGGCGGGTTTCCAGCGCGGCCCGCATCGCGCGCAGGTGTTCCGGCATCGTGCCGCAGCAGCCGCCGATGATGCGCGCGCCCGCGTCGCGCGCCAGCACGGCATATTCCGCCATCAGCGCGGGCGTGCCGTCGTAATGGATGTGGCCGTCGTGATACTTCGGGATGCCCGCATTGCCCTTGGCGATGATCGGCCGCTCGGTGCCCTGCGCCACGAAGCCGAGGATCGTGCGCATCAGGTCCGAGGCCCCGACGCCGCAGTTGGCGCCGAAGGCGAGCGGCGGATGCGGCAGTTTCTCGACCAGATCGACCAGCGCGGCCGAGGTCAGGCCCATCATCGTGCGCCCCGCGGTGTCGAAACTCATCGTGCCGCACCAGGGCATTCCGGCCAGCCGGGCGGCCTCGGCGGCGGCCTTGAACTCTTCCGCGGCGGAGATTGTCTCGACCCACAGCACATCGACGCCGCCCGCCTTCAGCCCCTCGGCCTGCTCGTGGAACACCTCCACCGCGATCTCGTGCGTCAGGTTGCCCATCGGCGCCATGATCTCGCCGGTCGGCCCCATCGAGCCCGCGACGACGACCGGGCGCCCGGCCTTGTCCGCGATCTCGCGGCCCAGTTCGGCGCCGATCCGGTTCAGCTCATGCGTGCGCCCCTGCGCATTGTGCAGCTTGAGGCGCGAGGCATTGGCGCCGAAGGTATTGGTCAGGAAGATGTCGCTGCCCGCCTCGACCGCGCCGCGGTAGAGGCTGCGGATGTTGTCAGGCTTCTCGACATTCCACATCTCGGGCGCGTCGCCCGACGACAGGCCCATGTTGAACAGGTTGGTGCCCGTCGCGCCATCGGCCATCAGCCAGTCGCGCGAGGCGAGAAGTGTGGAAAGCAGGTCGCTCATCTCGGCCCCTTGCATGTGGAACGGTCGCCGGGCCGATGTCGGCCCGACCGCCCTGATCTCGCATGTCACGCGGCCACAGGCAATTGCGCAATCCGCATGATCTTCATGCGGCGGACCGCCAAGGGCCGCGCGTCACGCGCCCCTAGCCAGTTCGGCGCGGACCGCATCAAGGCATTCGGCGCGCTTGGCGCGCACGGCGGCGGCGTCGGCCTTGTCGCCCAGATCGGCGGCGACATGGCGGATCACATCCTCGTGCCCGGCTTCGGTGAAGTCGGCCTTGACCACGCCCATCGCATAGGCCTCGGCCTCGGCGCCGGATTTGCCCAGCAGGCCTGCGGCCCAGAGCCCCAGCGCCTTGTTGGCCCGCGCCTCGGCCTTGAACTGCATTTCGGCATCATGGGCAAATTTGGCCTCGAAGGCGGTTTCGCGGTCATCGAAGGTCGACATGGCATCCTCTCGGGTTCGTGATCGTCGCTTCAGATGTGGGCGACGCCGGGCCGCGACGCAAGCCCCGGCTTCGCCTTGCGACAACCTGCGCATTGGCCTATAGCGGGGCGAAGCGGGCGCATCCACCGGTGCGTGCGCCCATCGGAGTTGACATGGCGCGGCGCAAGAAAATCTTCGAAGGCAAGGCCAAGATCCTGTATGAAGGCCCCGAGCCCGGCACGCTGGTGCAGTACTTCAAGGACGATGCCGCCGCCGCCTTCACCACCGAGCGCCGCGACACGATCGAAGGCAAGGGCGTGCTGAACAACCGCCTGTCGGAATTCTTCATGACCGGGCTGAATTCGATCGGCGTGCCGACCCATTTCATCCGCCGCATCAACATGCGCGAGCAACTGATCCGCGCGGTGGAGATCATCCCGCTGGAGGTCGTGGTGCGCAACTTCGCCGCCGGGCCGATCACGACCCGCCTCGGCATTCCCGAGGGCACGCCGCTGCCGCGCCCGATCGTCGAGTTCTACTTCAAGGACGAAAAGCTCGGCGACCCGCTGGTGACCGAAGAACACATCATCGCCTTCGGCTGGGCCAGCCAGCAGGATCTGGACGACATGGTGGCGCTGGCGCTGCGGGTGAACGACTTCCTGTCGGGCGTGATGATGGGCATCGGCGTCCGCCTGGCCGATTTCCGCATCGAAGTGGGCCGCATCTGGGAAGGCGACTTCCAGCGCCTGATCGTCGCCGACGAGATCAGCCCCGACAGTTGCCGCCTGTGGGATGCCCGCGGCATCACCTCGCCGGACGATCCGCCGCGCGAACTGGCGGGCAAGACCGACGCCTATACCGAACTGGCGCAGCGGCTGGGCGTGATGCCCACCAATGTGACCCATGCCGCGAAACCGACCCTGATCAACTGAAAGGCCCCGCGATGAAAGCCCGCATCCATGTCATGCTGAAGGATGGCGTTCTTGACCCGCAGGGCGAGGCGGTGCGCCATGCCCTTGGAACCCTTGGGTTTTCCGGCGTCGCGGGCGTGCGGCAAGGCAAGGTGATCGACCTCGACCTGACCGCCACCGACCGTGCGGCGGCTGAAACCGAGGTGCGCGCGATGTGCGAGCGTCTGCTCGCCAACACCGTGATCGAGAAATACACCGTCGAGATCGCCTGAGATGCGCGCCGCCCGGCTGACCGGCTGGCGCGCGCCGCTTGAGATCGGCCAGGTTCCCGACCCGGTCTGCCCCGAGGACGGCGTGGTGCTGCGCGTGCTCGCCTGCGGCATCTGCCGGTCCGACTGGCACGGCTGGACCGGCGCCGACCCGGTGCCCCTGCCCCATATCCCCGGCCATGAATATTGCGGCGTGGTGGAAGCGGTCGGCCCCCGCGTCACCGGCTGGCGCCGGGGCGATCGGGTGATCGCGCCCTTCATCCTAGCCTGCGGCGCCTGCCCCGACTGCCGCGCCGGGCACCAGACGATCTGCGCCATGCAAGTGCTGCCCGGCTTCACCGCGCCGGGCGCATTCGCCGAGTTCGTCGCCGTGCCCCATGCCGACGCCAATCTGGCGCGCCTGCCCGAAGGGATGGACCCGGCTTTGGCCGCGTCGCTCGGCTGCCGGGTGACGACAGCGTGGCATGCGCTGACAGACCGCGCCGCACTGGCGCCGGGCGAGTGGCTGGCGGTGCAGGGCGCGGGCGGCGTCGGGCTGTCGGCGCTGCTGCTGGGCCGGGCGATCGGCGCGCGGGTGGTGATGGTCGATGTGGTGCCGGAAAAGCTCGCCTTCGCCACCGCGCTGGGGGCCGATGCGGTGGTCGATGCGCGCAGCGGTAATGCGGCGGAACAGGTGCGCGAGATCACCGGCGGCGGCGCCGATGTAGCGATCGAGGCGCTGGGAATCGAGGCGACCACGGTGGCGGCGCTGCGGTCCTTGCGCAAGCGCGGGCGGATGGTGCAGATCGGCATGCCCGCGGGCGCGCACGCCACCATGCGCCTGCCGATGGACGCGGTCTATTCCGGGCAACTGGCGATCTTTGGCACGCGCGGGATGCCGGGCTGGCGCTACCCGAGCCTGTTCGCGCTGATCGAAGCTGGCCGGGTCAACCTCACGCCGCTGATCGCGCGGCGGGTGCCGCTGTCGGGTGCTTCGGCCGAACTCGCCGCCTTCGACGGACCGACGGCGCCCGGCGTGGCCGTGATCACCGATTTCGCGGGCTGAACTAAGCCGCTGCCGCCGCGCTGGCCACGCTGCGGATGCGTTCCACCATCGCTCGCACCCCGTTCGAGCGCTGCGATGACAGGTGTTCGGTCAGCCCCAGCCGCCCAAGCTCTGCCGCGGCATCGACCCGGCCGACCTCGGCCACCGTCAGCCCGGCATAAAGCGCATGCAGCACCGCGACCAGACCGCGCACGATCATCGCGTCGCTTTCCCCCTGAAAATCGAAGCGCGCGCCGGGCCCCTGCCCGTCGATCCGCGGCAACAGCCAGACCTGGCTCGCGCAGCCCTGCACCCTGGTGGCGGGCACCCGGAACGCCTCGTCGAGCGGCGGCATGGCGCGGCCAAGTTCGATCAGGTGGCGGTAACGGTCCTCCCAGTCGTCGAGGAAGGCGAAGGTGTCGGCGAGGTCTTCGAAGGCGGGCGTGGCCATCGGCGTCTCCATTTGCTGGGGTTGAGGTAAGGCGGCGGCCGCCAAAGGTCCAGTGCCCGCGCGGAGCGGCTTTTCAAAGCCGCCGGATTGGGCTACCCAAGACCCGATGCGATGGGGGAAGACATGAAGAAACCGCTGCTTGCCGCGCTGGTCCTGACGATTGCGCTTGGCGCCTGCAGCGGGTTCCGCCAGTCGCGGATGAATCCGCTCAACTGGTTCGGCGGCTCGCAGCGGACGGCGTCCGTCGCCGTCGACCCGGTGACCGGCGCGAAGCCGGTGCCCGCCGATACGCGCGACATGGTGGCCGAGGTCGAGACGCTGGTGGTGGAACGCCGTCCGGGCGGCGCGCTGATCCGCGCGACCGGGCTGACCCCGACGCAGGGCTGGTGGAACGCCGCGCTGGTGGTCGAGAATGACGGCAAGCCGGTCAAGGGCGTGCTGACCTTCCGCTTTGCCATCGCGGCGCCGGTGACGGCAACGCCGGTGTCCACCCCGCAATCGCGCGAGGTGACGGTGGCGGCCTATCTGTCGGATGCGCAGTTGGACGGCGTGACCCAGATCACCGTGACCGGCCTGAACAACGCCCGGTCCAGCCGCCGCTAAAGCGGTCAGAGGCGGACCACCTTGACGTCGTTGCCCTTGGCCGACAGCGCGATCTCGCCGCGGCAGAGCCGCAGGGCGTCATCGCCGAAGGCCTCGGCGCGCCAGCCGTGCAGGGCGGGCAGGTCACGCTCGCCCGCCGCGATGGCGTCAAGATCGGCGGCCGAGGCGATCAGCTTGGCCGCCACCCCCGCGCTTTCCGATTTCGCCTTCAGCAGTACGCGCAGCAGGTCGGCCAGCGCCGGGTTCACCTGCATCTGCTCGCGGCTGAGGTCGGGCTTGGGCATGTCCTCGGGCTTCATCGCCGCCGCGGCCTTGACCGCCGCGATGATTCCATCCGCGATCTCGCCGCGCCGCGCCTCGCGCAGCAAGAGCCGCGAGCGGCCAAGTTCCTCGTGATTGGTCGGCTTGGTCGAGGCGAGTTCCAGCAGCGCATCGTCCTTGTAGACCCGCGAGCGCGGCACGTTGTGCGACTGCGCATAGGCCTCGCGGAACTGTGCCAGTTCCTTCACCACGGCGAGGAACTTGCCCGAATTGGTGCGCGTCTTCACCCGCGTCCAGGCCTCGTCGGGGGCGATGGTGTAGGTCGCGGGATCGGTCAGCACCGCCAGTTCCTCGGCGACCCATTTCTGGCGGCCCGAGAGTTCGATCTGCTGGGCGAGGTGTTCGTAGACCACGCGCAGATGCGTCACGTCAGCCAGCGCATAGACCAGTTGCGCCTCGCTCAGCGGGCGGTGCGACCAGTCGGTGAAGCGCGAGGTCTTGTCGAGCGGCTCGTGCGCGATCTTCTTGACCAGCGTCTCGTAGCCGACCTGCTCGCCGAAGCCGCAGACCATCGCGGCGACCTGGGTGTCAAAGAGCGGCGTGGGAAACACCTTGCCCTCGACGAAGAAGATCTCCAGATCCTGCCGGGCGGCGTGAAACACCTTCATCGTCGCCTCGTGGCGGAACAGATCGTAGAGCGGGTCGAGCGACAGCCCCTCGGCCAGCGGATCGACCAGCACCGCCTGCCCCGTCTTGCCGGGCAGCGCCATCTGGATCAGGCAGAGCTTGGACCAGTAGGTGCGTTCACGCAGGAACTCGGTGTCGATGGTGACGTAGGGCTCGGACTTCGCGGCATCGCAGAAGCGGGCCAGCGCGTCGGTCGTGGTGATCAGGTTCATCCGGGTTCCGGCATTCGCGTGGGCGCGGGGTCATCCCGCAGGACCGCTATAGGGCCACGGGCGGCGAAAGGAAAGACCTTGGGGGCGCGTCGGGCCGCGCGGGGGGAACGCCTCCGGCGGGGGGATATTTTGGCCAAGATGAATGGTCAGGGCAGCAGGATCAGACGGCGGTCGCCGGAGGCGAAGCGGCGCAGGACGGCGGGGTAGAGGCGGTGTTCCTGCGCCAGCACGCGGGCGGCGAGCGTATCGGCCGTGTCGCCGGGGCGCACGGGCACGCGCGCCTGGCCGAGGATGGGACCGGCGTCGAGGTCGGCGGTGACCTCGTGCACGGTGCAGCCCGCCTCGGCATCGCCCGCGTCGAGCGCGCGCTGATGGGTGTGCAGGCCGGGGTATTTCGGCAGCAGCGAGGGGTGGATGTTCAGCATGCCGTGCGGAAAGCGCGCGATGAAGCCCGGTGTCAGGATGCGCATGAAGCCCGCAAGGCAAAGGATGTCGGGATCGGCGGCGAGGATCGGTTCCAGCAGCGCCGCCTCGAAGGCGGCACGGTCGCCCTTGAAGGCGCGGTGGTCCACGGCGGCGGTGGGCAGGCCCAGGGCGGCCGCCTTGGCCAGCCCCGCCGCGGCGGGGTCGTTCGCGGCAACCAGCACGGGGCGCGCCGGATGATCGCCGGTCATCGAGCGGACGAGTGCGACCATGTTCGAGCCGCCGCCCGAAATCAGGATCGCGACCCGTTTCACAGCAGGCGGCCGATGTAGTGCACGCCCTCGCCTGTCGTCACGGTGCCGATGCGGGTCACCGCTTCGCCCGCGGCCGTCAGCAGCGCCGCCAGCGCCTCGGCGCGGTCGGCGGCCACGACGACGACCATGCCGATCCCGGCGTTGAAGGTCTTGAGCAGTTCCGGCTCGGCGATGCCCGCCGTTTCGGCGAGCCAGCGGAACACCGGCGGCAGTGGCCATGACCCGAGGTCGATCGTCGCGCCCAACCCCGCGGGCAACACGCGCGGCAGGTTCTCGGTCAGCCCGCCGCCGGTGATATGGGCAAGCCCGTGCACGCCCCCGGCGCGGATCGCCGCCAGCGCGGGCTTCACGTAAAGCTTCGTCGGGGTCAGCAGCGCCGCCCCCACCGTGGCATCAGCGAAGGGTGCCGGTGCGTCCCACGACAGGCCCGCGATGTCCACCACCTTGCGCACCAGCGAATAGCCGTTGGAATGCACGCCCGACGCGGCGAGGCCGAGGAGCACGTCGCCCGCCACCACGCCCGCGGGCAGGTCCGACCCGCGCTCCATCGCGCCGACGGCGAAGCCCGCAAGGTCGAAGTCGCCGCCATGATACATGCCCGGCATCTCGGCCGTTTCGCCGCCGACCAGCGCACAGCCCGAGGCGGCGCAGCCATCCGCGATGCCCTCGATGATCTCGGCGGCCTGCGCCACGTCGAGCTTGCCGGTGGCGAAGTAGTCGAGGAACAGCAAGGGTTCCGCGCCCTGGCAGACCAGATCGTTGACGCACATCGCGACCAGGTCGATGCCGATGGTGGCGACATGGCCGGTGTCGATCGCGATGCGCAGCTTGGTGCCCACGCCGTCGGTCGCCGCCACCAGGATCGGGTCGCTGTAGCCCGCCGCCTTCAAATCGAACAGCGCGCCGAAACCGCCAAGCCCCGCCATCGTGCCCGCCCGCGCGGTGCGCTTGGCTGCGGGCTTGATCCGCTCCACCAGGGCGTTGCCCGCGTCGATGTCGACGCCCGCCTCGGCGTAGGTCAGCCCGTTCTTCCCCTGGCTCATGGCACGTCCCCTCTGGTTTGCCGCTGCTCTAGACGATCCCCACGGTGCGCGCAACGCGGGCGCGCGCGGCTTTGGCTTGTTCCGGCGCCCCCGCGGCCCTAGCCTGCGCGCGAAAGCGGCGGAGGACAGCATGACGACGGCGGCAAGACCGGACTGCATCACCCACTGGAGCGAGATCGAAGGGCCCGACACAAGGCACTATCCGCAGGATGACGAGCTTCTGGGCCTCGACACCGACCTTGGCCGCCCCTTCGGCCTGACCCGGCTTGGCCTGCACCATGTGCGCCTGCTGCCCGGCCGCCGCACCTCTTTCCCCCATGCCGAGAGCGCCGAGGAGGAGTTCGTCCACGTCCTGTCAGGCACCCCCGATGTCTGGCTCGATGGGCACCTGCACCGCTTGCGCCCCGGCGAATCGGTCGGGTTTCCGGCGGGAACCGGGCTTTGCCACAGCTTCCTGAACAACACCGAGGCCGAGGTGCGCCTGCTGGTCGTCGGCGACACCGACCGGGATGAAAACCGCATCTTCTACCCGCTGAACCCGGACCGGCGGCCGCTCAGGTCCGACTGGTGGGAGGATGTGCCCGCCCGGCCCATGGGCCCCCATGACGGCCTGACCGACGCCCGCCGCGCCGCGAAAGCCCGGCAGGGTTGACCGATGCGGGGCTCCGGTCTACGGATGCCACCGGCCGGGCCTGTAGCTCAATGGTCAGAGCAGGGCGCTCATAACGCCTTGGTTGGGGGTTCGAGTCCCTCCGGGCCTACCAAACCATCTGGATCCCCTAGCTTCAACGCCGTTCCGGCCGAGTGTGCCCCGGCAGGGCTCGGCAACGGACGCGCGGCGGCGCGATGTGCCGACCGCGCGGGCAGCCGGTTTCGCGGGACTCCGATCACGCGCCGGGTTGGATCCTGAGCTTGATCGCGATGATGCGGAAATGGTCCTGCGTTCCGCGCCGCAACGGGATTTGCTCGGGGGTGGAGGCGTCGGGGTCCAACCGGCTTGCGAGGGCGATCAGCTTGTCTTGCCGGTCCGCCGCGTCTGATGCGTCAACAATGCTCAACAGCACGCCCGACCCTGCCGCATGCGCGCCCGCAAGGTAGGCGAAATGATGCGCGGCGCCCGGAAAGACCCGCACCGGAATGCGATCGTCGACGGCGGCGGCAATGTATCCCGCCTGAATCCAGTTCTCCGTCACCAGCACATCCGCACCCACGAGAACGCCGCTGCGGATCAGTGTCGCGCGCAGTTCGGTGAGCGAGACGTTCGGCGCGGTCCGGTCCCAGGCGGGATCGTGATCCGGGAACCGCGCCAGCCAGCCGGTGGCCAGATGCGTCGCCACCACCAGCAGCACCGCATAAAGGCCCGCCGCCGTGATGAAATTCCACGCCCTGGCGCGGCGGAAGGCACCGTCCGACAGGCGCACTCCGATCAGGGGGATCAGACATATCCAGCCGGGCATCGACCAATGCGGCAGCGTGTCCTTGCTGAGCAGATAGATCAGGTTGAACATCAGGATCGGCCCGAGGGCGATCAGGACGACCAGCCGACGCTCGGGCGCGACCCAGTTTCGACGGTCGATCACCTCGCGGATCGACCACACCAGGACGAAGGGCAGCAGATAGAGCGTCTGCCCCAGGGCCATCAGGGCGAAATTCGTGGAAGACGGGCCGTTGTCGGCACGCCCGGTCTGAAACCGGAACGATGCCCAATCATGCCCCATGTTCCAGATGATCACCGGCAGCAGGCCAAGCAGCGACACGAAAACGGCCACATAGAAGCCCGGTGTGGCGAACCACCTTCGCCCCCTCGGCGTGCTGGCCATCCAGAGCAGAAGCGAGATCGGGATCAGACCCGCCTGATATTTCGAACAGAACGCGAGGGCCAGCGTGCCCCCCCCGGCCACCCAGAGCGGCAGTCGCGGGGTTTCCGACGTCGCGATGCGAACCAGAACGAGCAGGGTCGCCAGCGTGAAGACATCAAGGGGCGCATCCGGCAGGATGAAGATCCCCGAGAATGCGAGCGTCGGGGTCAATGCGCCAAGGCCGGCAGCCCAAAGGCCCGCGCGCGCGCCGCCCAATTCGCGGCCGATCAGAAAGAGAAGCCAGACGCTCAGCGTGCCCAGGAGCAGCGAGGGCACACGGTAGGCAAGCGCCGAGTCGGCCCCCAGTTTCTCGGCGATGGCGGGCAGCCAGAAGCCAAGCGGCGGATGGTCGAAAAAGCTGAGCGAGAAGCTTCGCCCCACGGCGATGGCATAAGCCTCGTCCGTGATGATCGGCGTGATGGCCGCGAAGATCACCCGTCCGACCAGCGACGCCCCGAGGATGAGCCAGAGCACGCGCGGGACAGGCAGGTTTCGGCTGGCGGCGATTGTCATGGTGCCCGCCAAAAGACGATTGGGCCAGCGGACACGACGGCAGATGCGGCCGCCCGCGGTGCCCGCATGCCCCCGGCGCTGGTCAACCGGCTGACGAACCTTGCAGCGATGATCTCGATGGCGACACCCGAACGAACGACATGTGACGATGACCCGCGACGGCGGAATGCCCCCGGTCAGCCGCCCTGCGACCGATCCGGGATACGCGAGAGTGCTGGCGCCGTCCATCTTGCTTCACCGCGACGCAAGCACTCGGAACCCCGATGAATTGCCCGCGCGGGGCCGCAGGCCTTTCGGCGCTTCGCCCGCCAAGGTGTTGTTGTTTCAATTCTCAAATGCGAGAAGGGTCACGACTCGGCGGGCCGACCACCTGTTCCCGGAACGCGCCGCGAAAGCCGACGACCTCGCGCGCCAGCGCGTGACCGGCGGCGAGGGCGGCTTGCGTCGCCTGCCCGGTCAACCGCGCCGCGAGGAAGCCCGCGTTGAAGCTGTCACCGGCAGCGGTGGTATCCACGACCTGCACGGCGGGCGGGTAGTGGCCGGGCGCAACGGCGGGATCAAGTGCCATTGGCCCGCGCGGACCCCGCTTCAGCGCGCCATCGCCCAGACCGTAGCCGCGCAGGCGGGCCAGCGTGGCGGCCTCCTCCGTTTCGCCGAACAGCGCCTGTTCGTCGTCGACCGAGGGCAGGCCGATGTCGGTCAGGCGCCAGAACCGCGCGATCCAGTCCCGCCCTTCCGCCGCCGAGGGCCAGAGCCGCGGGCGCCAGTTCGAATCGAAGGCG
Organism: Solirhodobacter sp.; assembly: GCF_964715405.1. Classification (NCBI taxonomy): domain Bacteria; kingdom Pseudomonadati; phylum Pseudomonadota; class Alphaproteobacteria; order Rhodobacterales; family Paracoccaceae; genus Solirhodobacter; species Solirhodobacter sp. The sequence goes on from NZ_CBAICG010000018.1 coordinate 46,997, forward strand.
ATCCGGGTGCCGGTGGCGCGCAGGGCGGCAAGGCGGTCGGCCAACGCGCCGCGCACCGCGGGCGGCAGGATCGCCAGCGTGATCGCCGAGAGGTAGATCAGGTCGAAACCGTCAAGGGCGGCAAAGCCGTCGGGGCCCTGGAACAATTGCCGCGCGGCCGAGGCGTCGCGCCAGTAATGAAAGCTGCGCTCGCCGGCCGCGTCGGTGGTGATGGCATAAAGGCCGGGCAGCCGCGCCGGATCGCGGGCGATGCGGGCGGTGTCGATCCCTTCGGTGGCCATGAAGGCCAGCGCGGCGTCGGAAAACGGATCGGTGCCCAGCGCGGTGACGTAGGAGACGCGGCCCGCAGCGCCCAAAGCCCGTTGCAGGTAGATCGCGGTGTTCAGCGTGTCCCCGGCATAGGCGATGCGCGGCTCGCTCGGGCCGGGGCCGCGAAAGCTGAGCTCGATCATCGCCTCGCCGATGCAGGCGATGCGGAGCGGGCCGGAATGTCGTGTGAAGATCATTGCGCAAACCCTTCGGAAAGCTTCGTAATCGCGGTGACGGCCCGCGCATCGAGGGGCGCTCCCAACAGCGCCAGAAGACCCCCGACCGGGTCGGTGGCCCGCGCCGCGTCGGCAATCGCGGCGGCCTTCGGGTCGTTCAGCACACGGCCCGCCGCCACCTCGCGCCGCGCGAAGGCGACCCAGGCGGCCAGCGCGGCCAGCGCATGGGGCGCGCCTTGCCCCTGCGCGGCGCGGGCGGCGATCACCGGCAAGATGCGCACCGGCAGTTTCACCGAGCCGTCCATCGCGATCTGGCGCAGCTCGTGGCGCAGCGCGGGGTTGGCAAAGCGGTCGATCAGTGCTGCGGCATAGGCGGGCGCGTCGGCCACCACCGCTTCGGGCAGGGTCGTCATCGCCTCGGCCATCAGCCCCGTCGCCGCCGCGCGCACCACCGGATCGGCGATCGCCTCGTACACAAAGCTGTGGCCGCGCACTTGGCCAAGATAGGCGATCAGCGAGTGCGGGCCGTTCAGCATCCGCAGCTTGCGCATTTCATAGGGCGCGACCTCGGTCACGAAGCGCGCCGCCCAGGCCGGGCGCGGGGCGCAGAACCGATCCTCGATCACCCAATCGGTGAAGGTTTCCGTCGCCACCGGCGCGGCATCGGCGCGGCCGGTGGCGGCCAGCACCTCGGCCTTCAGCGCCTCGGTGGTGGCGGGGGTGATGCGGTCCACCATGCTGTCGGGGAAAGTGACCTCGCCCAGCCTCAGCCCGGCCCGCGCGGCAAAGGCCGCAACCGCCGCGCCCAGCTTGGCGCCGTTGCCGGAAAGGTTGTCGCAACTCAGCACCGTCACGGGAGTCTGACGCCGCGCCAGCCCGCGCGCCAGATAGCCCACCAGCGTCGCGGGCGCGCCGCCCGCCAGATCGGCGACGATCGCCGGATCGGCGACGTCCAGCCGCCCGGCGGCATCCAGGTGATAGCCCTTCTCGGTCACCGTCACCGTGATCACGCCGACGCCCGGATCGGCGAGCGCGGCCAGCACCGCCTCGGGGTCTTCCGGGGCCACCAGCACACGGTCGATCACCGTCAGCCAGTCATGGCGCGCACCCACAGCCCCGCGCGTGACCAGCGTATAACCGTTGCCCTGCCCCGCCATCGCGTCGCGCAAGGTGGGGCTGCGCAGCGATACCGCCGTGATCGCCCAGCCGCCCGCCTGCGCGGTGTACCAGGCCTGATGCGCGCGGTGGAAGTTGCCCAGGCCGATGTGGACGATCCGCCCCATCTCAGGCCCCCAGCCGGTAGGTTTCCACCGCCAGATCACGCGACAGCCGCCGCGCCAGCCGGTCGGCATCGGCCCGGCCAAAGAGGCCGCGCGCCACCTGATCGGCCAGATGCAGGCTGACCGCGCGGCGCCACAGGTCGTGCCGCGCCGGGATCGACAGGAAGGCCCGCGTGTCGTCGTTGAACCCGGCGAGGTTCTCGTAGCCCGCCGTTTCCACCACGGCGTCGAGATAGCGGCGGATGCCCATCGGGCTGTCGTGGAACCACCACGGCGGCCCCAGCCGCAGTGCGGGCCAGTGCCCCGCCATCGGCGCCAACTCGCGCGCGTGGCTGCTTTCGTCCAGCGTGAAGGCGATCACCGTCAGGTCGGCCTCGTTGCCGACCCGGTTCAACAGCCCGTCAAGGCCGCCGACCCAATCGGTGCGTTGCGGAATGTCGGCGCCCATGTCGCGTCCCTGCGCGGCCAGCAGCGCGCGGTTGGTGTTGCGCCGCGCGCCGACATGCAGTTGCATCACAAGGCCGTCGTCCACCGACATCTGCGCCATCTCGACCAGCAGGTGCCCGTAAAGTCGCGCCGCCTGCGCCCGGTCCAGCTTGCCCGCAAGCGCCTTGCCGAACAGCCGCTTCGCCTCGCCCTTGTCGAGCCATTCGGTCGTCAGGTCGAGCACGGCGTGGTCGGTGGCGGTCGCCCCCATCGCCTTGAACGCCGCGCGGCGCCGCCGCAGCGCCTCGAGGTAGCCTTTCAGCGTTCCGGTGTCGCAGCCGGTCATCGCCCCCAGCGCGGCCACGTTGGCGGCAAAGCCGGGCGTCTGTGGGTCGAGCACCGCATCGGGCCGGAAGGTCGGGATCACCCGGCCCGGCCAGCCACTGGCCCGGATCGCCGCATGAGACTCCAGCGGGTCGAGCGCGCTGTCGGTGGTGGCCAGTGTCGTGATGCCGAACCTTTGGAACAGCGCACGGGGACGAAAGTCGGGCGTTTTCAGCGCGGCGTCGATCCGGTCGTAGATCGCATCGGCGTTGGCGGGCGTCAGCCGCTCCGACACGCCGAACAGATGGTGCAGCACATGCGCCCACCACAAATGGCTGGGCGCGCCGAGAAAGAGGGACCAGTGCTGCGCCAGAAGCCGGAAGATCGCCCGCCCGTCGCGCGCTTCGGGCGGCACGCCGATCCCCAGCGCCGCCAGCGGCACGCCGCGGCTGTAGAGCATCCGGAAAACGTAGTGATCCGGCACGATCAGCAGCGTTGCGGGGTCCGCAAAGGCCGCATCCTGCGCGAACCACGCCGGGTCGCAATGGCCGTGCGGCGAGACGATGGGCAGCGCGCGCACCCCCTCATAGATCGCCTGCGCCGCGGCGGGCAGGGCAAGGACGGCATCGGGGGCGTCGGTCATGGCGGCCTCAGTCGAAATAGCTGGCGTGGCTGACGGTCAGATCGGCCAGCACCAGAAGGATCGAGCGCAGGTGGGTCTGCGTCGTGCCGATCGCCAGCTTCATGTCGCGGGCGCGCAGCGCGTCGAAAATCTGGCAGTGCTGAATCTGCAGCGTGTCGAGGTGGTCGTGGTCGCGCAAGGACAGCACGCGCAGCCGGTCGATCTGCATCTTCTCATGTTCCAGCACATGCGCCACGCGCGGATAGCCGGTGGCACGGGCGAGCTTGAGGTGAAAGAGGTCATCCTCGGCCTGAAAGGCCGGATCGTCGTCGGCGTCGATCGCCTCCTGCTGGCGGATCAGGCATTGCGTCAGGTCGGCCTCGACCGCCGCCGACATGCCGGTCTCGACGATGCGCGCGACGGTTGCCACCTCCAGCGCCTCGCGCAGAAAGCGCGCCTCGCGAATCTTGTCGGCGTTCAGCTTGGTGACGAAATTGCCCCGGCTCGGGATCGTCATCACCAGCCCCGCGTCGCGCAACTGGGCCAGCGCCTCGCGCACCGGGGTGCGGCTGGCGCCGAAGCGGGCGCCGATCTCTGATTCCGAGATGATGCAGCCGGGCGTCAGGTCCATGCGCAGGATCGCCACCTTGAGGGCCAGGAAAATCTGATTGCCCGCGGGTCGCGTCAGGTCGACCCTGGGCACCTGAAGGCGGCTGACCTCGGGCGGCGACAGTTCGCGGGACGACTCTCGGGATGGGGCGGAAACAGGGGACGTGGACATTGGCGGCCTCTTCGAGTCTTTCCTGTATACCGGTATCCTAAGCGTTTACAACCGGTATACCGGTCTGCTCATGCAAAGATCAAGGGCGGGAATCGCGACGGGAGGATGGGATGAAGGCGGCACTGATCGGGCTCGGGATGGTCGCCGACACGCATGTCGAGGCGATCGCCGCCACCGAGGGGCGCATCGGCCTTGCCGGGGTCTGCGCGCGCCACCCCGATGGCGCCGCGCGCTTTGCCCAGCGCGTCGCGCCGACCCTGCAAAGCGTGCCGCAAGTCTATGTCAGCGCAGCCGAAATCGCCGCCGACCCGGAGGTGGATTTCGTCATCCTCGCCACCCCGCCCGATGCGCGGGCCGAGGCGGTGGCGATCCTTGCCGCGGCGGGCAAACCGATCCTGATGGAAAAGCCCCTCGAGCGCACCGCCGCGGCGGCGACCGCCTTGGTCGAAACCTGCGAACGCGCCGGGGTGCCGCTGGGCATCGTGCTGCAACACCGGATGCGCGCTTCGGTGCACAGGCTGTCGGCCCTGCTGGCCGAAGGCGCGCTGGGTGAGCTTGGCCTGGTGGAGATTGCCGTGCCGTGGTGGCGGCCGCAAAGCTACTACGACCAGCCCGGCCGCGGCACCTATGCGCGCGACGGCGGCGGTGTGCTGATCTCGCAGGCGATCCACACGCTCGACCTTGCGCTGAGCTTTGCCGGGCCGGTGGCGCGGGTGCAGGCGATGGCGCGCACCACCCGGCTGCACCGGATGGAGGCCGAGGATACCGTCACCGCCGGGCTCGACTTCGCCAGCGGCGCGGTGGGCAGCCTGTTCGCCACCACCGCCAGTCCCCCCGGCAGCGCCGAAACGATCACGCTGCACGGCACCAGAGGCTCGGCCCGGCTGATCGCGGATCGGCTGGAACTGAGCTGGCGCGACGGCAGTACGGAAACCTTCGGGCACGGCGACGGCACCGGCGGGGGCACCGGCGACGGCGACGATCCGATGGCCTTCACCCATGCCTGGCATCAGGCGATCCTCGAAGACTTCGCCGCCGCGATCACCCAAGGCCGCCCGCCCGCCGTTCCGGGCCGCGCCGCCCTGCCCGTTCATCACCTCATCGAAGCCCTCGTGACCTCGTCCGCCGAGGGCCGCGCCATCGACCTGCCCACCGACCTGCCGGAGAGACCATGACCCGCCCGCTCCGCTTTGCCGCCCTCGGCATCGACCACAGCCACATCTTCGGAATGGCGCAGAACATGATCGACGCCGGGGCCGATTTCGTCGGCTGGTGGACGGAAGGGACGCCCGACACGCTCGACAGTTTCGTGGGGCGGTTCCCCGAGGTGCCGCGCGTCGCCTCGAAGGAAGACATCTTCGCCGATGACGGCATCGACCTGATCCTGATCGCCGCCATTCCCGCCGACCGCGCCGCGCTGTCGATCGCCGCGATGCAGGCGGGCAAGGACGTGATGAGCGACAAGCCGGGCTGCGTCACGCTGGATCAACTCGCCGCGCTGAGGGCCGCGCAGGCCGAAACTGGCCGGATCTGGTCGGTCGACTTCTCGGAACGCTTCGAGGTGCCCGCCGTCACCCGCACCGCCGAACTGGTCGCGGCGGGCGCGATCGGCCGCGTCGTGCAGACGCTGGGCATCGGGCCGCACCGGCTGAACCGGGCGATCCGGCCGGAATGGTTCTTCCGGCGCGAGGCTTGCGGCGGCATCCTCACCGACATCGGCAGCCACCAGGTCGACCAGTTCCTGTTCTTCACCGGCTCGACCGACGCCACCGTGGAATGGGCGACGGTCGCCAACCACGCCAACCCCGAAACCCCCGGCCTGCAGGACTTCGGCGAGATCGTGCTGCGGTCGGACAAGGGCCACGGCTACATCCGGGTGGACTGGTACACCCCCGATGCGCTGCCGACCTGGGGCGACGGGCGGCTGACCATCCTCGGCACCGAAGGCTATATCGAGTTGCGCAAATACGTCGATGTCGGCGGCACCGAGGGCACCGACCACCTGATCCTGGTGAACGGCAGCCGGTGCGAGAAAATCCAGTGCGCCGACGCGGGCCTGCCCTACTTCGCCCGGCTGATGACCGACATCCGCGAGCGCCGCGAAACCGCGATGCCGCAGGCCCATGCCTTCAAGGTGATGGAACTGGCGATCACCGCGCAGGGGCTGGCCGAGGCGGAGGGGCGATGATCCGCGTTGCCATCCTGGGCGCCGGGATCGGGCGCAAGCATCTCGACGGCTACCGCGCCCTGCCCGGCCGCTACCGGGTCGCGGCGCCGGTCGATCTGGATACCACGCGGGCGCGGGCGGTGGCGGGCAAGCATGTGATCTGCGAAAAGCCGCTGGTCGCCTCGCTGGCCGATGCGGACCGGCTGCTGGCGGCCGCGAAGGCCGCGGGCAAGCGGCTGACGCCAACCCCGACATCACCGTCACGACGGATCTGGTGCCCGACACGGCGACCCTCGAAACCCTGCCGGTGGAACTGGCGGCGGGCACCGGCCCCGACCTTGCCAAGGTCACCGACCTAGGGTTGCGCAAGGATTCCCCCAATCTCACGCCCTATGTGGATGCGGCCCATTGGGAAAAGAACTTCGGCAAGACGCGGGACTGGTATCGGGCGGCCCCGATGACCACGACATCTGCGGGTTGCACAGCCCGTTGACGATCACCGGCGCCGATCTCAACAAGACGCTGTTCGATCTGGCCAAGGTGCCGGTTCCGGGCGCTCGCGCGACCTGGGTCGGCGCCACCAAGGAATTCATCAGCGGCGACATGGCGTTCCACGACTCCGGCAGTTGGCAGGTGCAGAAGTTCGCCAGCCAGATCGGCACCCCCATCAACCGGGAGGTGATCCCGGCACCCTGCGGCCCGGCGGAGGCCTTTGCCTATCGGGGCTATGGCAACAACCGCGCGATGTTCAACATCGCCGTCACCCGGCTGACGCAGGTCATCGTGGGCGAGATGAAGCTGAACGATGCACTGGCCCGCGCGACGGACGACCTGAAACAGGCGCTGGCCGCCGCGAACTGACGCCGGGCCGGGGCGGCGCCTTGCACCCCGCCCGGTTGCGCCCCATGTGCGGCAGATCGTGCGGCTTCCCGGCTACCCCGACCCGCCGCCGGTCTTTCACCTCACGCAAGGCGACCTGGCCGGGCAGGACGTGGCGCAGGTACGCCGGATCGGCCTGGTCGCCCAGGTCGTGCAACGCGATGTGCCCGCGACCATCGTCAAGGTGCCGATCGGCGATCGCGTGCCGGTGGAACATCTGGCCCAAAATCACTTCGCCACCGGCATCGCCGCGACCGGCGGGAAATAGGGAGACCTCGCATGGCCGATCCGGACCTTCGCGGAGTCACCAAAAGCTACGGCGCGATGCAGGTCATCAAGGGGGTCGACCTGAAGGTGGCCGAGGCGAGTTCTGCGTCTTCGTCGGCCCCTCCGGCTGTGGCAAGTCCACGCTCCTGCGGATGATCTCGGGGCTCTCGAAAACCTGCGCGCGACCAAGGCCGACATCGCGGCCCGCGTCACCGCCACCACCCGGATGCTGCAGATCGACATGCTGCCGGACCGGAGCCCGAAAGACCGGTCGGGCGGTCAGTGTCAGCGCGTCGCGATCGGCAGCGCCGTGGTGCGTGAACCGCGCGTGTTCCTGTTCGACCAGCCGCCGTCGAACCTCGATGCCGAACTCCGGGTCGAGATGCTGACGATGCCCGACAAGATCGCCGTGCCGCGCGGCCGGCGGCCGGAACAGTTCGGCAGCCCGCTCGACCTTTACAACGCGCCCGCGAACGCCTTCGTCGCGGGCCTCATCGGCAGCCCCCGGATGAACTTCTTCGTCGGCCGCGTCAGCAAGGGCGCCGAGGTCACGCTTGCCATCGACCCCGCCGAGGCGCATCTCTTCTCCGCCAAGACCACCCGCAGCCTGCGCAAGGGAGAGCCGTCATGAAACAGACCTGGCGCTGGTTCGGCCCGCACGACACCGTGAGCGTCGACGAAATGTTGCAGGCCGGTGTGCAGGGCGTGGTCAGCGCCCTGCATCACCTTTCGCCCGGAATCGTCTGGCCCATTGCGGAAATCCGCAAACGGCAGGCGCAGATCGCGAGCCGCCAGGATGGCTCGCCCTCCGGCCTCGGCTGGGACGTGGTGGAAAGCCTGGTGGTGTCCGAGATGATCAAGACCAAGGGCGCCGCCTGCGCCGACCATATCGCGGCGTGGACGGCGTCGCTCGAGAACCTCGCCGCCTGCGGCATCACCACGGTCTGCTACAACTTCATGCCGGTGCTCGACTGGACCCGCACGCGGCTGCGCGCGCCGATGCCGCACGGCGGCACCGCGATGCTGTTCGACCTCGTCGATTTCGCCACCTTCGACATCCACCTGCTCGCCCGGTCCGGCGCCGCCGAGGACCACGGGCCCGAGATTGCCAAGGCCGCCGCCGCCCGCTTCGCCGCGATGGACGCCGCCGCCTGCCGCGCCCTGCGCGACAACATCGTGGCCGGTCTGCCCGGCGCCAACGACAGCTGGACGCTGGATCAGATCCGCGACCTGCTGGCCACCTACGCCCCGATCACCCGCGACACCCTCGCCCAAAACCTCATCGACTTCCTCGCCGAAGTCATTCCCACGGCAGAGAAATTCGGAATGCGCCTCTGCTGCCACCCGGACGACCCGCCGTTCCCGCTGATGGGCCTGCCCCGCGTCATGTCCACCGAAGCCGATTTCGCCCGCACCCTCGCCGCCATCGACAGCCCCGCCAACGGCGCGACGTTCTGCACCGGCTCGTTCGGCGTCGCCCCCGGCTTCGATGCGCCCGGCTTCGTGCAGCGCCACGGCCCGCGCATCCACTTCGCCCACCTGCGCAACACCACCCGCATCGCGCCCGCCACCGCCACCCGCACCAGCTTCTACGAGGCCGCCCACCTCGAAGGCGACACCGACATGGTCGCCGTGATCCGCGCCCTGCTGGCCGAAGAACGCCGCCGCGCCGCCGAGGGCCGCCCCGACGCGCAGATCCCGATGCGCCCCGACCACGGGCAGGACATCCTCGACGACCTGCACCGAAACTCCATGCCCGGCTACCCGCTGATCGGCCGGATGCGTGGGCTCGCCGAACTGCGGGGTGTCATGGCCGCGCTGGCCTGACCCCCTTCTTCCGTTCGAAAATATCCTCGGGGGGTGTGGGGGGCAGAGAGCCCCCCACGGTCGGCCAGAGGCTCAACCGCCCGTCATATAGGGCATCAGCACCACTTCGCTGTCGGGCCGGATCGGCGCGAACCAGGCCTCGCGGTAGATCCGCCCGTCCAGCGCCATGGAAACGCCGCGCTCGATCTGCGGGCGAAGGCCGGGATAGGCCTCCGCCAGCTTGTCGAGCACTTCCTTGAAGGTGCGGGCGTCCAGTTCGACCTCGGCCTGCCCGTCGGTGTGAGTCCGCAAAGACCCCCAGAGCAGCACCTTGACCATCCTACGCCTGCGCGGCCCGGATCGCCTTCAGAACACGCGGCGGCGACATCGGCAGTTCCTGCATCCTGACCCCGATCGCGCGCGAAACCGCGTTGGAAATCGCGGCGAGCGGCGGCACGATCGGCGTTTCACCGACGCCGCGCACGCCGTAGGGGTGGCCGGGGTTCGGAATCTCGAGGATCACGGTGTCGATGTTGGGCAGGTCCGAGGCTACCGGAATCCGGTAGTCGAGGAAGCCCGCGTTCTGCAACCTTCCGTCCTTGCCGTAGATGTATTCCTCGTTCAGCGCCCAGCCGATGCCCTGCACCGCGCCGCCCTGCATCTGGCCCTCGACATAGTCCGGATGCACCGCCTTGCCCGCGTCCTGGAACACAGTGTAGCGCAGCACCTTGGTGGCGCCAGTTTCGGAATCCACCTCAAGATCAACCAGATGCACGCCGAAGCTGACGCCCGCGCCATCAACGTTCACCTCATGGTGCCCGGCGATCGGGCCGCCGGTCTGGAATGACACAGCGGCGATGTCGGCCAGCGTCATCGGCGGGAACTGCCCGGCGTTCGGCCCGGCCGGATGGGCCGCGCCATCGCGCCATTCCACCGCGTCCTCGTCGATGCCCCAGATCTTCGCGGCACGGGCGCACATCTTGCCGATCGCGTCGCGCGCCGCCTTGATCGTCGCCAGCCCGACCGAGAAGGTCACCCGGCTGCCGTCGGTCACGTCATTGTAGCCCAGCGTCGAGGTGTCGGCGATGATCGTGCGCACCTTGTCGTAGCCGATGCCCAGTTCTTCCGCCGCCATCAGGCTGATCGACGCGCGGCTGCCGCCGATATCGGGGTTGCCCTCAGTCACGCCCACGGTGCCGTCGGTGTTGACGTTCAACGACACGCAGGTGTTGCCGCCGAAGTTGAACCAGAACCCGCAGGACAGCCCGCGCGCCTGACCCGGCGCCAGCGGCGCGGTGTAGTGCGGGTGCGCCTGCGCAGCCTCCAGCGTCGCCAGCAGGCCGATATCGTCGAAGGTCGGCCCGTAAGACGACCTCGTGCCCTTGTGCGCCGCGTTCTTGATGCGCACGGCGAGCGGGTCAAGGGTCAGCGCAAGACAGAGTTCGTCCACCACGCTTTCCACCGCATAGATCGCCTGCGGCGCGCCAGGCGCCCGATAAGCCGCCTCTTTCGGCCGGTTTGTCAAGGCGTTCCAGCCCGTTGTTCGCACCGCCTCAAGGTCGTAGCAGGCAAAGGCCGCCTGCGCGCCCATGTCGACCGTGCCGCAGGGATAGGCACCGCCCGAGTAGCGCAGCGTCGCCTCGCCCGCCGTGATGCGACCGTCCTTGGTCATGCCGATCTTCACGTCGATCGAGGTCGACACCGTCGGCCCGGTCGCCTTGAACACCTCGTCGCGCGTCATCACCAGCTTGACCGGCTTGCCGGTCTTGCGCGACAGCGCCAGCGCCACCGGCTCGATGAACACCGTGGTCTTGCCGCCGAAGCCTCCACCGATCTCGGACGCGGATACGCGCAACTGGCTCGCCTCCATCCCCAGCAGGGTCGCGCAGATGGTGCGCACGTTGAACTGGCCCTGGGTGCAGCACCACAGATCGGCCTTGCCATCGGCGGTCATCGAGGCCAGGCAGGCGTGCGGCTCGATATAGCCCTGATGGGTCGCGGCGGTCTTGAAGCTGCGCGCGATCACCAGATCAGCTTTGGCGAAACCGGCAACCATGTCGCCGTGGCCGAATTCGCAAGAATGGGTGACATTCGCGCCCATGCCCGCAGGCACCGATTCCACCGCGCGGCCGGACTGCACCACCGGCGCTTCGGCCCGCATCGCGGCGTCGACGTCGGTGACGTGCGGCAGCACCTCGTAGGTCACCTTGATCAGCTTCAGCGCCGCCGCCGCCACCGCCGGGCTGATCGCCGCCACCGCCGCCACCGCGTGGCCGTCATACAGCACCTTGTCGCGGGCCATCACGTTCACCGCAATGTCGGCGAAGAAGTCATCGTCCGGCAAGGCAAAATCGGCGCTGGTGACAATGCCCTTCACGCCCGGCAGCGCGGCGGCTTCGGTGGTGTCGATCGACACGATCCGGGCGTGGGCGTGGGGCGAGCGCAGGATGCGCGCCGTCAGCATCCCCGGCGCCGAGACATCGGCGCCGTAAAGCGCGCGGCCTGTCACCTTGTCGATCCCATCGGGGCGCGGCGGCCGGGTGCCGACCTGCTTGAACTGCCGTTTTACCTGTGAATCGAAGGCCATATCACGCACTCCTCATCTGGGCCGCAGCGGATCGCACCGCACGGACGATCTTGTCATAGCCGGTGCAGCGGCACAGGTTGCCCGCCAGCCAGTAGCGCACCTCTTCGTCCGTCGGGTCAGGGTTCTTGTCCAAGAGCGCCTTGGCCGCGACCAGAATGCCCGGCGTGCAAATCCCGCATTGCAGCGCGGCATGGTCCAGGAAGGCCTGCTGCAACGGGTGCAGCCTGTCGGCCGTCGCCAGCCCCTCGACGGTGCCGATCTCGGCCCCTTCGGCCTCCACCGCAAGCACGAGGCAGGAACAGACCAGCCGCCCGTTCAGCGTGACCGAGCAAGCGCCGCAATCGCCGGTGCCGCAGCCCTCCTTGCTGCCGGTGAGGCCAAGGCGGCCGCGCAGCGCGTCCAGCAGTGACTCTTCGGGGGTGCAGATGAAGTCGACGGCGTCGCCATTGACGGTCGTGGAAACGGAAATGCTCATGCCTGGCCTCCGGCGCGGGTATAGGCGATGCGGGCAGCACGCTTGGCCAGCACGCCCGCCACTTCGGTGCGGAACTCGATGGTGCCGCGCTTGTCGTCGATCGGGGCACAGGCGGCGCGGCACGCGGCGGCAAGCTTGTCCAGCGCCGCGTCCTCCAGCCGGGTGCCGATGATCGCGGCGGCGGCGGCTTCGACCAGCCGCACGGTGGGGGCCACGGCGCCCAGCGCCACGCGCGCGGCGGTGACGGTGCCGCCTTCGTCCAGCGTCAGGCTGACGGCGGCGGAGGCCACGGCAATGTCCATCTCGGTGCGCGGGATGAAGCGCAGGTAGGCGTCGCCCGATCGGGCGGGGCGCGCGGGCAGGAAAATCGAGGTGATGAACTCGCCCCGTTTCAGCGCCGTCTTGCCCGGCCCGGTCGGGATCGCCGCCACCGCCACGTCGCGCGCGGCGCCCGGCCCGGCAACGCGCGCCACGGCGCAGGCCGCCACCAGCGCGGGCACGGAATCGGCGGCGGGCGAGGCGTTGCACAGGTTGCCCGCCATCGTCGCGCGGCCCTGCACCTGGGTCGAGCCGATCAGGTTCGCGGCCTCGACCACGCCCGGCCATAGCTTGCGCACCGCGGCATCCTCGCCAAGTTGCGCGCCCGACACCGCCGCGCCGATGCGGAAGCCGCCCGCCTCCGACACGATCGAGCGCAGCCCCGGCAGGGCCTTGATATCGACGACGAGGTCGGGCGCGACCATGCCGGCCTTGAGTTGCACCAGCACATCGGTGCCACCGGCAAAAATCCGGCTTAGGCCCTTTTCGGCCGTCAGAAGACGCGCGGCCTCGGCCACCGTCTGGGGTTTTTCGTAACGCATCTGGATCGGTTCCTGTCGGTAATGTCTCAGGGATCGCGGCGAGATTAGCGGCACCGGGCGCCGGGATGCAACGCCGAAGCGACATGAGATCGTCGTATCCCGTCGCTCTCGCGGCGCGAGGCCGCAGGAATGCGACGGCCCCGCCGACAATTCGTCAGCGGGGCCGGGCCACCGTGCTGTGGCGGCGGGCGATCAAAAGGCGATCACCGTGTAGACAAAGATCGTATCGTTATCGGCCGCGTTATGCCCGGCGCCGTCAAAGTTCGAGGTGCCGCCATAAAGCTCCAGGTAGTGGGTGTATTTCACCCCGAACTTCACGTTGCCCTTAGGATCCCAGGCCGGCCCGCCATCCATCCACGGCGAATAGTCCGCTTCCAGCGACACCGACCGGCTGTTGGGCGAGTTGATCGCCGACGAACCGCCGTAAAGCCCCGCATCCTGCGACCCGGTCACGTTCGAGAACGCCCCGACCAGCGCCCATTTCGGCTTGTAGTATGTCACCGACAGGTCGAGCGCATTGAGGTGGTTGCTGCCGTTGGCCGCGCCGCTGAACGGCGCCGCCCCGGTGCTGCGCTGCCATTCCATCAGGTCGCGGGCCTTGAGCATCAGGCCGTAGCCGTCGCCGGAATAGTCCCATTGCGAATCCAGTCCGAAGTCCAGGTAACGGTCGTTGCCGATCTGCGTCGGGTCCGAGGGCTTCAGGTTGCCCAGCATCGCGATGGCCCCGAACATCAGCGAGCTCTTCTTGCTCAGCTTTTCGGTGTAGGTGACGCGCGCATAAGGCGCCAACCCCTTCACGTCAAAGCCCGAGCCACCGGCGCCCAGATGCGTCAGCGCGCTTTGCGACAGCCCGGTGTAGGCGCCGAACTCGGTGTAAAGGCCGTTCGCGAACATCGAATAGCCGGTCAGGCCCAGCACCTGCTGCGCCAGCAGGCCCTGCAACATCGTGCCGGGCGGCCCAAACTGCGGCGCGACCGCCGAGTCGAAGGCCGGATAGCCCCAGGCGGGCGAGGTGGCCCAGGGATCCTGCACCGTCGGGTTGTTGTTCAGGCTCAGCCCGTAGCTGGCGTCCTGCCCGAACAGCTTGCCTTGCTTGGCCAGCCGGATGTCGAGGTTGTCCCAGCTCCAGGCATGGGCATTCGGGTCATAGGTGAACTGCGCGAAGGCGCCCAGATCGCCGGTGATCTTGCCCGCATAAAGCAGGCTGACCTGATCGAGCGACAGGATGTCGTTGGTCTTGCTGGAATAGGACAGCGGCGGGGCGTCCTGCGCCTTGGCGGTGTGGGTGAAGCCGCCGATCAGCAGCGCCGTCACCGGCAGGGCCTGGCTTCCGTCCGCCGCCATGACATAGCCGTTCAACTTGAACTGGCGTCCGAAGGCGGTCAGCTCCGGGATCGAGGTGTGGCAGGCCGAGCAGTCCATCCCGGTCTGGCGCGCGAAACTCGGCACCGCCTCGGCCCGGTTGCCGCCCAGCAGCGCCCCGGCCAGCGCAACGAAGATCACCGCCAGCAGACGCAACCCGGCCCATGGCCGCGGCGCGTGACCCGAAATGCCCCCGGATCGAGGGGTCAACATAATCGTGTATCGCATGGTCTTTCCCCGTTCCATTCAATGGCGTCGACCGGACGGGGGTCAGCGATCAGACGGTCAGAGACACGGCGCCCCGGTAGACGTGCGCGCATCAGGCTCCACGTCCGCCGCAACCTCATTGATCTGGATCAGCATGCGCACACGCTGCGATCACAACGCGGTGATCGCACCGGACCGGCCACCGCTGCGGGCCCTATGCCCCGCCGTAGGTCGCCCGCATCACCTTCTTGTCGAGCTTGCCGACGCTGGTCTTGGGCAAGGCCGCGACGAACTCCACCCGCTCGGGCGCCGCCCAGGCCGACAGGTGCCCCGCCGCGATCGCCGCGGCCACCGCCGCGCGCAGGCCGACCTCGACCGTTTCGGGCCCCATGTCGGGCTTGGCGACGACGACAAGGCACGGCCGCTCGCCCCACTTGGCGTCGGGCAGGCCGATCGCGGCAACCTCGGCCACGCCCGGCGCCACGCTGGCGATGGTTTCCAGTTCCAGCGAGGAAATCCATTCCCCCCCCGACTTGATGATGTCCTTCATCCGGTCGGTGATGTGCAGCGTGCCGTTCGCGTCCAGATAGCCCACGTCGCCGGTGTGCAGGTAACCGCCCGCCCACAACGCCTCGCTGCCTTCCGGGTTCTTCAAATAGCCCTGCGTCAGCCAGGGCGCGCGCACCACGACCTCGCCGGTCGCCTTCTGCCCGCGCGGCACGTCACGCATCTGGGCATCGACTACCCGCAGTTCCACCATCGGCATCGCCAGGCCGGTGGCGGTGCGCATGTCGATATCCTCGCCCGGCCGGGCGTTCGTCATGTCCGACACGGTCAAGAGCGGGCAGGTTTCCGACATGCCATAGCCCGAATGCACGTCGATCCCGCGCGCCAGGGCCGCCTGCGCCAGCCCCTTGGGCAGCGCCGAGCCGCCGATGATCACCTTCCAGCGGCTCAGATCCACCTCGGCCGAGCCCGGCGCGTTCAGAAGCATCGTCAGGATCGTCGGCACGCAATGCGACATCGTCACGCCATGTTCGGCGATCAGCGCCAGCAGGCGGCCCGGCTCATAGCGCCCCGGATAGATCTGCTTCATCCCCAGCATCGTCGCCGCGAAGGGGAACCCCCAGCCGTGAACGTGAAAGAGCGGCGTGATCGGCATGTAGACATCGCCACGATGCGCGCCCGCCATCCCCGGCACCGGCCCGAACCCTGCCGCCAGCCCCAGCGTGTGCAGCACGATCTGGCGGTGCGAATAGGTTACCCCCTTCGGGTCGCCCGTCGTCCCCGTGGTGTAGAACAGCGTCGCCCGCGTATTCTCGTCGAAGTCCGCGAAGGCGTGATCCGGCGCCGCCGCCGCCAGCAGCGCCTCGTATTCCCCGGCGAAGGTCAGCCCCTCGGGCGCCGGGCCGGGCTGATCCTGCAGCAGGATCAGCACCACCGGCCGCGTGATGCGGTCGATCACCGAGGCCAGCAGCGGCACGAAATCGCTGTGCACCAGGATCGCGTCATCCTCGGCATGGTTGATCGTGTAGACGATCTGATCCGGCGACAGCCGCACGTTCACCGTGTGCAGCGTCGCCCCGATCATCGGCACCACAAAGAAGCTCTCGAAATAGCGGTGGCTGTCCCAGTCCATCACCGCGATCACGCTGCCCTTGCCCAGCCCCAGGGCCTCGAACACATTCGCCGCCCGCTGCAACCGCGCGTGGAACCCGGCGTAGGTGTAGCGCATCACGCCGGGATAGATGATCTCCTGCGTGGCGCGGGTCGACAGCGCCGAGTGCAGCAGTTGCTTGACCAGCAGCGGATAGGCATAGGCCTCGGACATATGGTTCCTCCCTGCCCCGTCGCGCGTCCGGCACGCGGGCTTTGCCGCAGCATGACCAAAGCCGCCGCACCGCGCAATCATGTCGGCAATGCCCCGATCAAATGTCGGTAACGGGTGCGCGCCAAGGGCCCCTGACGCGGGACACTCGCGCCAGACCCAACCCGTGGAGCCTGCCGATGTCCTCGTCCGATCCCCTGCTTCAGCCCTACCAGTTGAAGCACCTGACGCTGAAGAACCGGATCATGACCACCAGCCATGAACCCGCCTACCCCGAGAATGGGATGCCCAAGGACCGCTACCGCGCCTACCATGTCGAACGCGCCAAGGCCGGCGTGGCGATGACGATGACGGCGGGCTCGGCGGCGGTGTCGCGCGACAGCCCGCCGGTGTTCAACAACGTGCTGGCCTACAAGGACGAGGTGGTGGGCTGGATGCGCAAGCTGGCCGACGAATGCCACAACCACGGCTGCGCGGTGATGATCCAGCTCACTCACCTTGGCCGCCGCACGCACTGGAACAAGGGTGACTGGCTGCCCGCGCTGACCACCTCGCACCAGCGCGAACCGGCGCACCGGGCGTTCCCGAAGAAGATGGAAGACTGGGACATCGCCCGCATCATCACCGATTACGCCGACGCGGCGGAACGGATGAAGGACGCGGGCCTCGATGGCATCGAGCTGGAATGCTACGGCCACCTGATGGACCAGTTCATGTCACCGCTGACCAACGAAATGGACGCGCCCTGGGGCGGCAGCCTCGAAAACCGCGCCCGCTTCGCGCTCGAAGTGCTCGCCGCGATCCGCCAGCGCACCGGCGAGAATTTCCTCGTCGGGGTGCGCTACACCGCCGACGAAACCGCCCCCGGCGGCATCACCACCGAAGAAGGCATCGCCATCGGCCACCTGTTCAAGGCGTCCGGCAATGTCGATTTCCTCAACATCATCCGCGGCCAGATCCAGACCGACCCGGCGATGACCGACGTGATCCCGGTGCAGGGCATGAAATCCGCCCCCCACCTCGACTTCGCGGGCCGCATCCGGGCCGAGGTCGGCCTGCCCACCTTCCACGCCAGCCGCATCCCCGACGTCGCGACCGCGCGCCATGCCATCGCCGCGGGCCTGCTCGACATGGTCGGCATGACCCGCGCCCACATGGCCGATCCCCACATCGTGCGCAAGATCGTCGAGGGGCGCGAGCAGGACATCCGCCCCTGCGTCGGCGCCACCTATTGCCTCGACCGCATCTATCAGGCCGGTGACGCGCTCTGCATGCACAACGCCGCCACCGGGCGCGAACTGACGATGCCGCACACGATCCCCCCCGCCGCCACAAAGCGCCGCGTGGTGATCGTCGGCGCCGGGCCCGCGGGACTGGAGGCCGCCCGCGTCGCCGCCGAACGCGGCCACCGCGTCACCGTCTTCGAGGCCGCCAGCCAGCCCGGCGGCCAGGTCCGCCTGACCGCCCGCACCCCGCGGCGGCGCGAGATGATCGGCCTGGTCGACTGGCGCATGGCGCAATGCGCCGCCCGCGGCGTCGAATTCCGCTTCGACACCTGGGCCGAGGCGCAGGACGTGCTGGCCGAAACCCCCGACGTAGTCATCATCGCCACCGGCGGCCTGCCCCACACCGAGGTGCTGGACACCGGCAACGACCTCGTGGTCTCCAGTTGGGACATCCTCTCGGGCGACGTCAAACCCGGCCAGAACGTGCTGATCTACGACGACGCGGGCGACCACGCCGCGCTGCAGGCCGCCGAGATCATCGCCGCGACCGGCGCGCAGGTCGAGATCATGACCCCCGACCGCAGCTTCGCCCCCGACGTGATGGCGATGAACCTCGTGCCCTACATGCGGTCGCTGCAGGGTCGCGATGTCACCTTCACCGTCACCTACCGGCTTACGGCGGTGGAACGCGCGGGCAACGGCCTGATGGCGGTGATCGGCTCCGATTACAAACCGCTTGCCGAACGCCGCGCCTTCGACCAGATCGTGGTGAACCACGGCACCCTGCCGCTTGACGATCTCTACTTCGCGCTCAAGCCGCTTGCCACCAATCGCGGCGAGGTCGACCACGGCGCGCTGATCGAGGGCCGCCCGCAGACCATCGCCACCAATCCCGCGGGCCGGTTCCGGCTCTTCCGCATCGGTGACGCCGTCGCCGCCCGCAACACCCATGCCGCGATCTACGACGCGCTGCGCCTGCTGAAGGACATCTGACCGCCGCCCGGAAAAACGCGCCTCTCCCCTTCACATTGGCCCAAATATCCGGAGTTATGTATCAAGCGCACCACCGGAAACCTACACCTAACGCGCTGACGCCGCTAGTCTTTCCGCATGTTGGACAAGACGATAGACAGTGCCTTGCAGAACCTGCGCCGGAACCTGATCCGCAATGGCGGTGACGGGCTGGAGCATGTCGAGGCGTTGATGCGGATCAGGGGCATGGAGTTCAAGCGCGTGCTGACCCGCAAGCGCGGTGCTGCCGCCAAGCGCGGGCAGATGCGCCGGATAGTGCTAGCGATCTTGTTCGACGGGCCTAAGCGCATGTGCGAGCTTGTGCCGATGGTGCATGCGGCACGGCCAGACATTGAGGCTGCGGCGGCTTACCAGCGGACGGGACAGGTGCTGGTCAATCTCAAGCTGGATGGTCTTGTAGTGCGAGATGGTAGGGTGTGGGGGTTATCCACGCGCTACTACGTATAGCTATGGGAACGTCTGAAAAACCTCCCGCTTTCGGCGTGATCTGGTAGACTTGGGCAAGCCTCCAGGGAGCCCTGCCGATGTCGAAACAGCCCGCCTTTCCCGGTCTTCGCGACGCGATGAAGAAGAAGCAGACACGGCGGGAGCAGTTCCTGGCGGAGATGGATGCGGTGGTGCCATGGGGTCGCCTTATGGCGCTGATCGCGCCGCATTACCCCAAGGCCGGGCCGAAGGGTGGCCGCCCACCGATGCCGCTGGAGAGGATGCTGCGGGTTTACTTTCTCCAGAACT